>JAYWEQ010000058.1:0-19679 GCA_043779185.1 Pseudobdellovibrionaceae bacterium | reverse complement strand
CAGGCTTAAAACTTTTCCCATGGTTGTGCCTTTTAAAATAAAATCAAAATGCGGGCGGACCAATAAATTATTCTGGGTTAAGACAATAATATTTTCAGTGCTGCCTTCGGTGATAAAGCCTTGGGGATCGATGCCAATCGTAAAATCAATTTTACGATCGATCGCTTCCTTTTTCATCATAACATTGGGCAGGTAATTACAAGTTTTCAGTTGCGCCAGCCAGGCCTCTTTGGAAGGAATTTGACTGCGACCTAAAGAAACCCCTTGCGCGTATTTTTCAGCCGAAGGATGGCTTAGTTTGGTGACGACGATATACAGCTGAGCGCCCACGGAGTCATACGGATTCGTTGAAAATTGGCCGGGTCCCCGGCTGACAAAAATTCTTATGATACAATTTTTTTCCTGACTGGCTTTAACTGTGGCCATGACAACTTCAAAAAGATTTTCCGGATAGATGAGCCCCAAACCCTGACAAGAGTTCCGCAATCGGTCGCTATGGGCTTGCCAAAGATAGATCCGACCTTCTTTGCATTTCAAGGCTTCAAAGACGCCGTCTCCCCGATGGACCATATGATCGTCAACGGGCAACGACATAAAAGTAGGATCTTTGGTGATGCCGCCTAAGACTGAGCTATAAAATGCTAGATAAGAATTTTGGGCGGGATGCTGGAACTTGTCCCAGGCTTGACGGCACTGATCGGAACTAAGAATTGGAATCATAGGATTTATTGTGAACTACAGGTTGACAGGGAATCAATGACAAAGATGAACTAAGAGGGTTGAACTTTTTAGGAGGTCCCTGCATGTTATCGTTTAGATATACGGTTCTTTTCTTGTCAGCTTTAACAGTTTTTTCATGCACTAGCGCTGCAAAAAGAGAACATAACAAAGCGCTTTCTGAAATTGCGGAACCGACGGGCCCTACGAAGGACGAATCTTTAAAATCCTACGCTGAGCAAACCGAAGAAAATACGCTGATCACAGTTAAGCCCAATGGTAAGACGCAAGTTGAAGCCAAGGCGGTGGTTCCGCCGCCGGCGATAGAAGTCCCTGCGCACGTGGTTGAAAAGCCGACGGCCTTGGAAAAACCAATTCCAACTGAAACTGCTTCTGCTAGCCAAGCCACCACAGAAACTCATTCTCGAAAACCGGGGCCCGTTGCCTGGTCGCAAGCTGTTGAGTGGCTTAAACACGGCAACACCCGCTTTACCTCTGGGCGCCTTCGTAAAGATGGACAATCTTTAGCAGATATAAAACGCCTTGCCGCTGGCCAAAAACCTCACACGATTATTTTATCTTGTTCGGATTCTAGGGTTCCCCCAGAACTGGTTTTTGATCAAAAATTAGGAGAGATCTTTGTCATTCGTGTGGCCGGAGAAATGTTGGATGCGGGCTCTGTTGGGAGCATTGAATATGCAGTTGAACACTTTGGAACAAATTTAGTTTTAGTCCTGGGGCATACATCTTGTGGTACCATCAAATCAGCTCATGCCACTTTGGGCGGCGGCAGCGCTGGCAGCCCAGATATGGATAAACTAGTGGCTGATATTCAGCCGCGAATTAAAGCTTATGCTGGGAAAACTCCGACCACTGGGTATATCAAGGAATCTTGGGCCAATGTTAAAGGCGTGGCGAAAGACCTGATCGATCGGTCGCCGATTTTAGCGTCGGCAGTAAAAAGTGGCGATTTAAAAATTGCTGAAGCGATGTATGACACGGCCTCAGGAGTTGTCACGTTCTGGTAATCAAGATATAAATTGCCTATGACACCGCCTAACATACTGCCTAAAATACCGCCTCGTAAAATATTAATCACAGCGGCTCTTCCTTATGCCAATGGTTATGTTCATATTGGCCATATGGTGGAATATCTACAGGCTGATTTTTGGTCCCGATTTCAAAAGATGCGGGGTCATGATGTCGCTTATATCTGTGCCGATGATACGCACGGAACGGCGATTATGATTCGCGGGCGCGAGATGGGCATCAGTCCTAAAGAGGTGATCGCGAAAGTCTGGCAAGAACACAATCAGGATTTTAAAGATTTTGGCGTCGAGTTTTCCCATTTTTCATCGACCGATAGCGAAGAGAATCGCGAACTTTGCGAAGAGTTTTATGGGCATATGAAAGCCAAAGGTCATATTACTAAAATGCCCGTCGAGCAGCTTTTCTGCGAAAACGATAAAATGTTTTTAGCAGACCGCTTTGTCAAAGGCACTTGTCCAAGTTGTCAGTCAAAGGATCAATACGGTGATGGCTGTGTCGTGTGCAACGCCACCTATTCACCCAATGAAATGAAAGATCGTTATTGTTCAATCTGTCGAAAGACGCCGGTGAAAAAATCGTCGGATCATCTTTTATTTAAAGTGAATGATTTTAAAGATTATCTTCGCGAATGGCTGCCCAAACATTTAAGCCCGGAATTTACCAAAAAAATGATGGAATGGTTTAACGAAGATTTGCGCGACTGGGATATTTCGCGGGATGAACCTTATTTTGGCTTTAAGATTCCTGGCGAAGTTGGAAAATATTTTTATGTTTGGGTCGATGCCCCGATGGGTTATGTCTCGTCGACTTTACAATGGTGCAAAAAAGCCGGAAAAAATTTTTCTGATTACTGGAAAGACGAAACAAAATCTGAAGTTTATCATTTTATCGGCAAAGACATTGTTTATTTTCACGCTTTATTTTGGCCGGCCCTATTAAAAACCGCAGGCTACAGATCTCCGAATGCCATTTTTGTTCATGGTCGCCTGATGGTGAATGGTGAAAAAATGAGTAAATCCACTGGCACAATGATTCCTGCCAGGGCTTACTTAACCCATTTAGACCAAAATTATTTGCGTTATTATTATGCAACAAAATTAAACCCGTCGTCGGATGATTTTGACTTCAACATGGATGATTTTACTCAGAAGGTGAATTCTGATCTGATTGGTAAAATCACCAATTTAGCCTCTAGGGGCGCCCAGATGCTGACTAAAAAAATGGATTCGCAAATGTCAGAGCCAGACGCTGCAGGCCTTAAAATCATTGTCTCTATGCAAGCGGCGGAAGCTGAGATGGCGCAGCTTTTTGAAGACCGTGAATTTGCCAAGGCCACAACACGGATTCGCGAATGGGCGGATGAAGCCAACAGGTATTTTGATGAAAAAGCGCCCTGGAAAACTTTAGCCGTTGATCCCGCTTCAACAAAAAAAGTTTTAACTTCGACTTTAAATATTTTTAGATTGCTGGCGATTTATCTAAAGCCATTCATTCCTTCTTACGCCTTAAAGGTCGAAAAACTTTTTGGCGAAGGTCCCTATCAATGGAATGATTTATCAAAAACTTTAATAAATCATCGCTTAAACGATTATGAACATCTGGCCACACGAATTCTTCCAGAACAGGTGAATAATATGATGGATGAAAGTAAGAAAATCAGCGACGCCCTTTCAAAAGAACGTCAAAGTGCTTCGACGGTTGTCGCACCAACTGCGCCTGCTGAACGAAATGCCATGGGTTCAGAGATGATTGAAATCGATGACTTTATGAAAGTTGATTTGCGAGTGGCAAAGATTATTGAAGCCGAAGAAATTAAAGCAGCCGATAAACTTCTGCGCTTAAAAGTTGATTTGGGCGGCGGCGAAACAAGGCAAATTATTGCCGGCATCAAATCAGCTTATAAACCTGCCGATTTGATTGGCCGAATGACCGTTGTGGTCGCGAATTTAAAACCGCGCAAAATGAAATTTGGTGAAAGCCAAGGCATGGTTTTAGCGGCAGGCCAAGGCGGATCGGATCTTTTTATTCTTTCTCCGGACTCAGGCGCGCAACCAGGTCAAAGAATTAAATAATGGCTGCCGACGAATTAAAACGCGTCGAAGAAATTTATCGCTTTCTGCGTCAGTGGGAAAGTGCTTTTCCTAAAAAACCTGACCTCCATGAACTTGAACAGTTTAAAATAAAATTATCACAGCTCTCGGGCTCCTCAAAGACCGAGATAAAACATCTAGCAAAGCTTGCGTCCCATCTTCATCAAGATCTGTCGGCGAAAGAACTGTTCACTTTTTTAGTGCCGCTCGAGCGCACGCTGCAGAAATCTTTGCGGGATGATGAGTTTATGATTTCTGAAGGCGATCAACCAAAAATTCAGCCAAAAATTTTTCCCCTGATTTTAGTTTTAGAAAACATCCGATCTGCTTTCAACGTCGGAGCTTTTTTCAGAACAGCCGAGGCGCTGGGCGCGCAAGAAATCATTCTTTGCGGTTACACTCCGACTCCCCAGCAAGAAAAGACAAAAAAGACGACCATGGGGACTGAAGCATGGATTCCTTGGCAAACTGTGGAAAGCACGGAACAAGCCCTGCGCGAACTAAAAGGCCTCGGTTTTCGAGTGATTGGTCTTGAGACCAGTCATCAAGCGCAGCCGATCACAGAAACTTTTTTCCATGTCCCGACGGCTTTTGTCTTTGGCAATGAACGCTTCGGTCTGCAATTAACGACTTTACAAAATTGCGATGAAATCCGAAAGATTGAACTTTCGGGACAAAAAAACTCTTTGAACGTGGCCCAATGCGGGGCCATTGTTTGTCATGAATGGATTAGACAGTGGACGAACATCAGCTAACGCCGTTAGGGCATTTTAGATCACCCTTTAAAAATTTTCTGGAAGCTCCCCGGCAACCCACCCATGAAATTCCGGATTCTTATATCGAGCTTCTGCCTCAGCATCAATTTGAACAAGCACTTGAAGATTTGGATGGCTTTGATCGAATTTGGGTTATTTTTCAGTTTCATTTAAAAAATCAATGGCGCCCCAAGGTCATGCCACCCAGGGGCTCTTTGCAAAAACGCGGCGTCTTTGCAACCAGGTCGCCTTTAAGGCCCAACAACTTAGGATTGAGCTGCCTGCAATTAAAAAAGATTTCTGGTTTAAAAGTTTTTGTCACTGGTTCAGATTTATTAGAAGGAACCCCGATTTTCGATATCAAACCTTACTTGCCCTACACGGATTCATTTCCCAATGCAAAAACGGGCTGGCTTGAGGGTATTGAAAAGGACCGTTTCCAAATCATCTGGAGCGAATCCGTTTTGGCTGCAAAATCTTGGCTGGCCCTAAAGTGTCTGTTTTTAGATTCAATGATTGAAAATCAATTAGAGTTTGATCCAATGAATGCCGAAAAAAAAAGGGTGCGACCCGCTGATATCGAAAATGAATGGATTTTTTCTTACCGAACCTGGCGAATTCTTTTTAAAATACAACCTTTGGAAAAAAAGATTATTGTCCTTAAGATATTTTCTGGTTACAGCGTAAGCGAGCTTTGCGAAGGAGCAGACCCCTATCAAGATAAAAATATTCATCTTGAATTTATAAAGCTATTTGGTCGTGAGCTTGTCTAGAAATTTTTTAAGCCGCTTTTTCTAATTCAATGACGGGTCTTTTCTTCTGCCAAAGGTGAATCACACGAATCATCGACAATGCCATGGTCAGGCGAATAAGGCCGCCCACCACAAAGACCGTTAAATAACCTGACTTTGTCATTCCTAGCATCATTAAAAGTTTTCCACCCAGAGCCGTTCCGACGATAATTCCTGCCGCACTGATCATATTGTAGACCGTTAAAAGGGGCACTTTTTCTTCTTTTTTAAGCTCTCTGAAAAAGATCAAGGCTAGTCCCACTTCGTAACAAGCCCAAGCCATTCCAGACATAAATTGCAAAATCACGATAAAGCCTAAGCTTTGACTAAGACCCCAAAGAAAAGGCGACGGACATATTAAAATCAGTCCTAGCGTAAAAAACTTGATCCTAGTCGGCAAACAAAACCTAGAAAAAATATAAAACCAAACACGGATGAAAATGGCCCAAGCTCAACCTTATTGTGCAGGCAGACTCCTCCGCTCACAACGCCGATCAAAAGTCCGATCTGAGAAAACCGAGCCCGCTTAGAAAAATATCCGCAAGCCTCTTCCTGCGGTACAAGATGACCCATCCAATAATTCCAAGCCGGCCCCGCTGCAAAATTAGCCGCCCAATACAACGTCAAAATAACAAACAAAGTCCAAAAATTCGGCGAGCCATGATCTGAAAAATAAACTAAGGGCAAAAAAGACATCGCTTGAATGGCCGTTGTTCCTACAACCCAAGACTTATGAGAGCCAATTTTTCGAACTCCCCGCGGTGTAAAAAGCTGTAAGAACGCCCCACTGACCAAAGGAAGGCTTGCTAAAATTCCTGCGAAAACCTCATTCAAACCAATGGATAAAACGTAGGCTGGCAAATAGGTTTCACCGACGCCGACCATTAAGCTATAAAGGAAAGCATCCAGTAAACTAAGACGTAAAGTTTTTAAAGTGGAATCGCACACGACAGAACTTTCTTTGCTGGGCTGATAGAAATAAGTATAGGCCGCAGGCCCTGTTCTCACAAATTTTTCGAGGTCCAATTTTTTTATTTCGCTAGCCGATATAATTCCAGCCAGACTTCAAAGTCAGGCCCAAACCAGCAAAAAACGCGATGGAAAGAATCGACAGAAGATAGCTTGTGACCACTAATAAACCGTCCTCTTCCAATTCCCCGATCACTAAGACCGCAATCGTGAAAGCCGGAATTTTATTTGAAAATGGGACCGGCCAGGGAAGAGCTAATAGTAAAGCTTGAATACATATCACTAAGACATTGAAACCCTTAAAGAAAATACTTTGGAAGAAGATTGGCCAGCGGGCTTTCAAAAATCTTTCTAAGAACTTCAAGATTTTTTCAGCGGCTTTTAAAAGGTTTCCTAGCAAGCCCTGAGAAATCAATTTTTGACTCCACTTTTGGGGCAGCTTGACCGGCTTTCCAAAAAAATTTAAAAATACCAAAAAGATAATAGCACCTGCAAACAAGGTCGAAAGTCCAGGCAGCGGCACAGGCTGAAGAAAAGGCAGGGTTAAAAATAAGATCAGAATTAAGTGACTGCGATCACCCAGTGCTTCCAAGACATCCTTCCATCGCAGTGGTTTTTCTTTGGCCTGAAGCTCTAGATATTGAAGGCTCTTCAAAAATTGACTCTTCATTGATGGACCTTTCCTAATTGCTTAAAAAAAAACGATGGTTCTTAAGACCATCGTTTTTTTAAATTCAGAAATAGCAGACATTTAAAAGAGCCCTAAATTTTTGCAATTAATTGCGCGATTAGCAAAGACACAACGCTCATCACTTTAATTAAAATCGCAACGCCGGGACCCGATGTATCTTTGAATGGATCACCCACGGTATCGCCTACAACAGCGGCCTTATGAGCTTCACTGCCCTTTTTATGGCCTGGCAGTAAACCTTTTTCAATGTATTTTTTAGCATTGTCCCAGGCTCCACCGGCGTTGGCCATAAATAAAGACATCGTCGCACCCACAGCCATCGCACCAGCTAACATTCCAGCCAGCGAACCTGGCCCCAATAAAAACCCAACACCAACCGGAGCTAAGATCGCAATCAATCCAGGAATGATCATTTCCCAAAGGGCCGCTTTCGTTGCAATATCAACAATTTTTGCTGGCTCGGGCTCGGCCTTTCCTTCGCGAAGACCTGGAATTTCGTCAAACTGACGTTTGATTTCAATCACAATTCGCTGAGCGGCTTTACCCACCGCTGTCATCGTCGTTGAACCCACTAAAAACGGCAAGATAGAGCCTAATAAAATTCCAATCAAAACTTTGCTTGAAGTTAACTCTAAGGCCAGTTTTCCCATGCCGGCGGCTTCACGGTAGTGGTTCACTTCCATATTAAAGGCCGAAAATAAAGCCACCACTGTTAAGATCGCAGAGCCAATGGCGAAACCTTTTCCAATCGCCGCTGTGGTGTTTCCAACGGCATCCAATTCATCGGTGATGTCGCGCACATTTTTTCCAAGACCCGACATTTCAGAAATTCCACCCGCATTGTCCGCAATAGGTCCATAAGCATCGACGGTCATAACCACCGCTGTCCCAGCTAACATTCCAACCGCAGCTAAGGCGACTCCATACAAACCTAAGACACGGTCAGAAACATAGGCTGCAATGACAACAATCAACATCGGAATGGCGACTGATTCCATCCCTACAGCAAGGCCACGAATGACATTTGTTCCAGCCCCGGTCAGCGCCGACTCAGCAACCAATCGAATCGGACGACTGGCGGTGTAGTATTCTGTAATCAGACCAATAAGACCACCACCGATAGCTCCGGCAGCAAGAGCTATGGTCACATTTTGTGAAATACCCCAGTTGCCAAGACCAAAATAACAAACGGCCGTTAAAATAATAGGCGGCACAATTAAAGCATTTCTTAAAACCACGGCTGGCTTTGCGTTAGCAAAAAGTCTGGTGACCAAAATCACAATAATAGAAATCACCATCCCCAAAGCTGAAAGCATTAAAGGCAAAGTCACTGACATTGCCTTGGCAGCGGTTGCGTCTCCGTTAGAAACTAAATTCACCAGCTGATCTTGCGGAATCGCAAGTCCAATCGCCATGGCCGCAACAATCGCGGCCACCATGGACTCATAAATATCAGCGCCCATCCCTGCCACGTCACCAACATTGTCACCAACGTTATCGGCGATGACGCCTGGATTTCTTGGATCATCTTCAGGAATTCCTTCAAGCACTTTGCCCGCAATATCAGCGCCGACGTCAGCCGCTTTTGTGTAAATACCACCACCAATTCGAGCAAATAAAGCAATCGAAGAAGCTCCGACCGCAAACGAGTGAAGAACAGTTCCAACAATATCAGTGCCTGCATAAATAAAGTAAAGGACACCTAAACCAACAAGCCCAAGACCCGCGACAGAAAAACCCATCACCGCGCCACCATCTAAAGCGACCAGCAATGCTTTTGCTTTAGAACCGGTGCTTGCCGCTTGAGTTGTTCGAACATTGGCATAAGTAGCCGCCTTCATCCCAAAAAAACCAGCCAGTAAACTTAAGAACGCTCCCAACAGAAAAAAGGCGGCTGATTCCACTCCAAGACTTAGATAAAGAGCGATCCCCACGATGACTGCATAAACAGATAACACTTTATATTCACGGACTAAGAAAGCCATCGAGCCTTCGCGAATATAGGTGGCAATTCGATTCATTGTTTCGTTGCCAACAGGCTGAACTTTCACGCGCCAGTACAGAAGCAAAGCGATAACTAGGCCAACAGCGCCTGCTAAAACAGGGGCCAATAAATACGAATGAAACATGTTGTGATCTCCTTAAGACCTTAGGAATTACGAGAACCTAGGATAGAAGTCACTTATCGACGCCCTAGGTCAACCAATGGAAGAGGTCCCCTTAAGGCTCATTTTCCAAGGGGCCGGTCAGCTCAAGCCAAACTTCCAGAGGATAATGATCGGAGGATAAAACCTGATCGTGAACGACCGTATGACTGACGCGAAATCCCCTAGTAAAAACGTGATCCAGTTTTAGAACTCTGGGATCTTCGTCAATCTCCACGGGCTTAATTTCAAGTTGTGCCAGAATTCTAAGCAAGTGAAACCAACGCTTAAAATTCCATGTATTAAAATCACCAGCAATGATTAAAGGCCCCGTATGGTTTTGCACCATTTCTAAAAGTTCTTCGACGAAGCGAACAAAGGCCGAAGTGGTGGTGAAATTCACAACATGGGTATTGATCACAAGAAGTTCGTGTTCCTTTTGTTTTAATTTCGAATCTGTGAATTTATATTTCGAGGCCAAAGTGACCTTGGGAGTTAAAAAAAACATTTCCCGTTCTTTGCCACGGATAAAATCAATAAAAGAGGCTTGGAAGCGCGAACCTGTCGCGACGCCAGTACTATTTTTGCGATAGGAAAAACTGGTGGCCATTTTCCAGTGATGGTCAGGGCAATCATTCAGCCAAATATTAGGCATCCATCCATCATCCATCGCTTCTTGCAGAAGAATAAGATCCATATCAGCACTTAAAGTCAGAAAATCTTTACGCCACTTTTCACGATGACGGCCTTTATAAACATTCCAGATTAAGAGCTTAATAACATCCGGCGTGCCGACAAATTTGCCGCCACCCATTTCTTTTAAACTATGAGGCCCTTTTGGAATTGAAAATGCCATGGATTAAGCGGATCGCGCGAGACCTTTCTTTTGCTCGTATTCTAAAATCTTAGAATTAAGATAGTTCTGTGCGCGGTATTTGGAAAGGTCTTGTGCTTCACTTTTTCGAATATGCAGGTGTGTCACGCCCATTTTTGACAATCGATCCTTTTGGCTGCCGTAAAGCTTTGAACCTTTCGGAGTATAAAGAACATATCGATTATTGGCTGACAAATAAATATAAAGGTTGAACTCAACTTCAAGTTCGCCGTGTAAGTCTTCAAGCTTGATCGCGCCCATCTCGGCGGCGGCCGACTGCCCTAGTTCATTTTTGATCGGCGAGAAAGGAAAGAAGGCCATGGCTAGCTCATCCCCATTATGAATCGATTTTCTTAAAAAATCGGCGTATTCCAAAGCCCAGCCTTCAAAATCGACTTCTTTGATTTTGATATTTAAACCCTCGTCGGTGGTCGCTTCGCCTTGCTCTTTTAAAAATTTTCCTAAGCGATCTTTGATGAGGCCGAT
Source organism: Pseudobdellovibrionaceae bacterium (assembly GCA_043779185.1). Taxonomy (GTDB): domain Bacteria; phylum Bdellovibrionota; class Bdellovibrionia; order Bdellovibrionales; family Bdellovibrionaceae; genus JAYWDA01. The sequence goes on along the minus strand of JAYWEQ010000058.1, from coordinate 9,112 downwards.
AAATTTTTGGTCAATTTGACGATTCTTTCCCATCGCAGCCACTAGGTACCCAGAAAATCGAGCCGATTCGACAATGATGCAGGCGACATTGCTTGAGGCTTGCAGTTTGTTTTTAATTTGCCCATCGCCTTTATTGACGGATTCATTCAGGGCTTTTTCCGCCGCCTGACTGATCAAGGACGTAGGTTTTGCCTTCTGGTGATCCCGCGCAGGGCCTTCGTTCGAATCATTTTCTTGAGCGACAACAGGTGGTTTTTTTGACTTTAATTCAAAATCAAGAACGGGCGCTTCCAACTGCTTCAAGGCGCCGGAATCGTCGAATAAATCATCCTCATGATATTCAGGAATAAAACCTTTTTTCGAAACTTCTGATTCAACTTTTTGTTTTTGTTTTTTTCTTCCCTTCGAATTGTGGGACTCGAGGAAGCTTGCAGATTCAGGCCTGTCTTCGGCAGGGTTCTGGTCGCCAAGTGGCTCGAAACTATTTTCGCTGATTTTTTTTGATTTATTTTTTGAACTCAAAACAGGAGCTAAAGAATCTGCCGGCGGCACAGCTTCCGGCTCTGAATTAGAGGATGAGGGTTGCTCTTTTGCGTCGCCGTGTTTTGGCATATAGGCCGCACCTTTGACAGGCCGCTTTTGTTCTGTTTTTAGGACTTCAGGCTTTTCATTTGTTTCTGCCAGCTGTTTTAAGAGGTCTGCTAGATCCTCTGAATTTTCATCACTTGAAAATGCGGGCGGCGCCCCTTCAGAACTGACCGAGGGCTTAACTCCATCGACTGGAAAATTCAGAAAACTAGCGGCTTGTTCGTCAATTTTATTTTTTTGAATTTTTTCCTGAAGCTCTTTCAGAAGGTCTAATTTAAGACTCTGCGATGCCGCTTCTGAAATGAGGGTCTGCTGATCTTTCATAAACTTATTCACTGCGCGCTCAACAGCAGGGCCCGTCGCCGGAGGATTGACTTTATATTCGGCGCTTGAGTCCATCAGCATTTTGTAGGATTGTGTGGTCGAATTTTCAGCGTAGCCAATAATACAAACTGGAAACGCTTGGATTAACAGCTTAGGCAAAGTCCTGATTTTTTTAAAGGGATGATCGGCGGGAACCATGACAAAAGAAGGCTTATTTTTCACTAGAAAAGAAAAAGCGTCCTTGATATCCGACGTGCTAAAAATAACCCAACCCCGATTTTTCAAAAAGGTTTCCACAGACCCCAGAGCCTTAGGATTAGCCTTTATAATAAGGATCGATTTTCTTATTTCCACTTCACATTTTTCTCACACCTTCTTAACGGAAGATTCTTAGGTAAAGTTAAGGCGCATCTAGACCTAAGTGTTGCTTAAAAACTAAAAAAAACTTACTTTATGAAAGTGAAAATACGGTGGCTCTTTACATTGATCTTACTAGTGGCTTTTGCCTTCAATCTTCAGGCTCCTTTACAGGGGGTCCATACCATTCGGCAGTCTGATACAACCTTTGCGTCCTACAGCTATTGCATCGAGAAGACTGAGTTTTTGAAACCTAAGGTGGCTCATCGTGGGGCGACCAGCGGTACGGCCATCGGTGAATTCCCACTTTACAGCTATCTTATGAGTCTTCCCTGTCAGCTCCGCGGCAGCTGGTCGGAGTTAGATCCGAAATTTTTAATTTTATTACTTTGGATTTTAAACATGATGGTGTGGCTAGCTTGGGCAAAAATATATCTAAAACCCCATGAACCCTCGGCCTTCGGCGTTCTTTTGGGCTTTTCAACGTTCAGTTTATTATTTATGACCATTGCTTTACCTGACAACTTAGGCTTTTTCTTGATCGGCCTTGCCGCTTTTTTGCATCAAAGATTTCCTCAAAAAAAGATTTCTATTTTAACCTCACTGCTTTTTATTTTAGCTTTTGCGATCAGACCCTATTTAATTCCTCTTATTTTATTGGTCCACCGTCGCTGGCTTTGGATGCTTTTAACAACCTTCGGGTGTCTGCTTGTTTACGTTCTTTGGTATAAATTTTGGGTGCAGCAAAGCGAACTTAATTATTATTATTTAGCGATCCCGCCGATTTCAGAAATATTTGCGACCTTTCCAAACTATGCTGTTCCCTTGTTTAAAACTATTTTGCGAGAATGGTTTCAATTTGTTTTTATTTTTCTTCTTGTCTGGAAATGGCGCAGCTTAAAGGCCTTGGAAGTCTTTGGTGTTTTTGGATCTTTAGCGCTGGTGATTCTTGTGCGGGGCGAACATTTAGTCATTCATAGTTATTATCTTTGGGCGGCGGCTGTCTTTACGTTTCTTTGTTTATTCCGAGCCTTAATGACACTTTCTAAAAAACAACAAGCCGTCGCATTGATCGGCTATGGAATCATTGGCTTTGCGCAAACTCAGCATGAGTTTCATCGCCAAGCTTTTTTTAAAGCGCAAGAAGTGCAAAATATTTTACAAACTGAAAAAATTCCCGCCGATGCAAAAATCGCTGTCTATGTCGGAGATGGCTCATGCTCGACGCAATATCTGTACTGGATGAAACATTTTGGCTGGTGTTTTTATGAAAAAGATTTTAAGGGTCCCGACCACTGCCCCAAAGGCGCTGACTATTATTTTAAATATGACATGGATCTACCTATTTTAAAGCCCTGCGAATCAGTTCCCACTGATAAGCCGACTGACAAATAACTTTCAGGTCGTCAAACCTAGGCTGCCAATCCAAAGTCTTTCGAATTTTTTCACTGTGGGCAAAAGACTGTCCAACATCCCCTGGCCTGCGGGGTTTTCTCACAATTTCAAATTTTTGCCCACTGACTTCTTTCATGGTTTCTAAAACTTCTAGGACCGTAAATCCATGCCCATAACCACAATTAAGAATTTGATTGAGGCCGCCTTTTCGCAAATAACTTAAGGCTAAAGTATGGGCTTGGACCAAGTCTTCGACATCAATATAATCTCGAAGCCCAGTTCCGTCTGGGGTGGAATAATCATCTCCGTAAACTTCCACTTGCGCGCGATCCCCGCAAGCCGCCTCGGCGGCGACTTTCATTAAATGGCTGGCTTTCAAAGTTCGCTGACCATTGCTGAGATCTTTTTTTGCTCCAGCGACATTAAAATAGCGCAATAAAACATACTGAAGTCCATGGGCGTGACTCATATCTTGAATTATTTTCTCACCCATCATCTTACTAAGACCGTAAGGATTGGTCGGCGCCAAGGGACTTTCTTCTTTGATGGGAACTTCCTGAGCATCACCATAGACCGAAGCTGACGAGGAAAAAATAAATTTTTTAACATGGGTTTTCTGGCATGCTTTTAAAATCTGCAAAGTCCCAAGGACGTTATTTTCATAATATTCTAAGGGCTCAGCAACACTTTCAGGCACCACTGATTTTGCCGCAAAATGCATTACGGAATCGATTTTATAATCCTTCATCACGCGAGCTAAAAGTTCACCATCGCGGATATCACCAAAAATAAAACTGGCTTCTTTTGGAACAGCGGCTTTCATTCCGCTCGATAAATTATCGTAGATTAAAACTTTTTCACCTTGTTCCAGCAGCAGCTGAACGGCGTGCGATCCGATATACCCCGCACCGCCCGTGACTAGAACACTCATAAAAGCACCGGAGCCAGCCACTTTTCACTTTCTTCATCTGACCAACCGCGCTTCTGGGCCAACCAATTTTTTTGATCTTTTTGAATTTTACCAACGTGAAAATACCTGGATTCAGGGTGATTAAAATAAAACCCACTGACCGAGCTTCCTGGTGTCATAGAAAGATTTTCAGTCAATCGAATGCCAATGTGTTTTTGGACATCCATCAGCTCCCAAAGCGTGATTTTAGCCGTGTGATCAGGACAGGCTGGATAACCTGGGGCCGGACGAATTCCGCGGTACTTTTCAGCAATCAGGTCTTCTGTTTTTAAATTTTCTGTCAGACCAAAGTCAAACATCTGACGATATTTTAAATGCGTTCGTTCCGCCAAAGCCTCGGCCAGGCGATCGCCAATGGCTTTCACTAAGATACTTGAATAGTCGTCATTTTTTTTCACATAGCTTTCAGCTAATATTTCAACTTCTGCTCCAGCGGTCACTGCAAAGCCGCCAAGGTAATCCATTCGGCCAGAATCCACAGGCGCAATAAAATCAGAAAGGCTATAGTGAATGCCCGCGACGGCTTCTTTATGGCGCTGTTGCCGTAAAAAATAAACACTGTTGATCTGCTTATTTTCGTCGTCCATAATTTTAATTTCTTCGTGCAAAGACTGCGCTTTCCAAACTCCAATCAAAGCCTTTGGAGAGAAAAGATTTTTTTGGATAATTTCCTGAAGCAGCGTTTGGGCTTCATCAAAAAGTTTTTTGGCTTCAATCCCATACTTAGGATGCTCGAAAATCTTAGGATAAAGGCCTTTCATTTCCCAGGTCCAAAAGAAGGGCGACCAATCAATAAATTCAGCCAAATCTTTCAAGTTGACAGGAATTTCAATGACACCCGTCTTTGTTGGTTTGGCAATATCGACTGATTTCCAATCACAACGGAATTTTTTTTGCCGAGACTCTTCAAGGCTGACGAATTGGGAGGCATCTTCCGCTGATTTTAAATAATGTTCTCGGGTTGCTAATGACTGCTTCTTAAATTCAATCAGATTTTCTTTTTTCTGCGAACCTAAAAGTTTATTACACACCTCAACAACCAGCGAGGCATCACCGACATGAACAACAGGGCCCTGGTAATGGGGATCAATCTTCACGGCGGTGTGGACTCTTGATGTTGTTGCTCCACCAATTAAAATAGGAACTGTGAAACCCTGGCGCTGAAATTCTTTGGCATTAAAAATCATTTCCTCTAAGGACGGTGTGATCAAGCCACTTAAACCCACAAGATCAGCATTGTGTTCTTGAGCTTTACGGATAATATCTTGGCAGGACACCATGACGCCTAAATCAATCACTTTATAACCATTGCAAGCAAGAACGACACCAACAATATTTTTTCCAATATCGTGCACATCACCCTTCACAGTAGCGATGACAAAGACACCTTGATTTTTACCAACATTTTTCTTTTTTTCTTCTTCCATATAAGGTTCAAGAACGGCCACTGCTTTTTTCATCACCCGCGCGCTTTTCACCACTTGCGGCAAAAACATTTTCCCTTGTCCAAATAATTCACCCACGACTTTCATGCCGTTCATCAAAGGACCTTCAATAACATCCAAAGGCCTTGGATAAAGCTTTCGTGCTTCCTCAGTGTCAATTTCAATAAAAGTGTCGATGCCTTTGACTAAAGCGTGGGTGATTCGGTCCTGCAAGGGCAGGCCGCGCCAGTCTTCGGTGACGATTTCTTTTTTAGAATTTTTTGATTTTAAGGTCTCGGCTAATTCTAATAACTTTTCGGTGGCATCAATGGATTTATTTAATATCACCGCTTCCGATAAGTCCCGAAGACCAGGGGCAATATCTTCATACACGCCCAACATGCCGGCATTGACGATTCCCATATCAAGGCCTGCTTTGATCGCATGATACAAAAACACCGTGTGCATGGATTCTCGCACAATATTATTGCCGCGGAAACTGAAAGATAAATTTGAAATTCCGCCTGAGGTCAGCGAATAAGGACAAAGTTCTTTGACCTTTTCGACGGCTTCAATAAAATCCAATCCATAAGTATTATGTTCGTCAATTCCTGTCGCCACCGTTAATACATTTGGATCAAAAATAATATCGCAAGGGTCAAACTGAACTTCTTCAGTTAAAATTTTGTAAACCCGCTGGCAGATACGAATTTTATCTTCTTTCGTGGCGGCCTGGCCCTTTTCATCAAAAGCCATCACCACAACCGCAGCCCCATATTTTTTAATCAATTCAGCTTGTCGTTTGAATTCGGCTTCGCCTTCTTTCAGCGAGATTGAATTAACAATGGGTTTTCCTTGCACGCACTTCAGCCCGGCTTCAAGGACACTCCACTTTGAACTATCAATCATGATCGGCACTTTACAAATATCAGGCTCGGAACCGACATAGTTTAAAAATTTTGTCATACAGGCAACCGAATCCAGCATGCCTTCATCAAAATTGATATCGATGATATTTGCGCCATTTTCGACTTGGCTGCGCGCCACAGTCAGGCCTTCTTCAAATTTACTGTCTTTAATTAACCCAGCAAATTTTGGCGAACCAGTGACATTCGTTCTTTCGCCGACCATTAGGAAACCGCGCTGGCCTTGCGCCGAAATATTTAAAGGCTCTAATCCAGAAAGCCGCGTTTTTTTCTCTAGAACCGGCGGGATCCTGGGCTTTTTGCCAGATAATCTTTTAACAATTTCTGCAATATGAGGAGGCGTTGTTCCACAGCAGCCGCCAACGATATTTAATAATCCAGCGTCTGCGAATTCAGCAATAATTGTCGCTAGTGAATCAGGCGTCTGATCGTAACCTGTCGGTGATAATGGATTTGGCAATCCCGCATTGGGATAGCAACTGACGGGACAATCTGCGACCCTCGATAAATCGGCAACAAAGGATCGCATCTCTTCGGCACCGAGGGCGCAATTCAAACCAACGCTTAATGGATTGACATGTCGAACAGAGTTCCAAAAGGCTTCGACGGTTTGGCCGGACAATGTTCGACCTGATAAGTCTGTGATGGTCACAGAAATCATCACTGGCAGTTTTTGACCAAGCTGTTCTTCTAATTTTTGAATCGCAAACAAACAGGCTTTTGCATTTAAAGTATCAAAGATCGTTTCGGGCAATAAAATATCGACACCACCATCCATCAAGGCTTTGGCTTGCTCAAAGTAAGAATCGACAAGTTCATCATAGGTCACAGCCCTGAAAGCCGGGTTATTCACGTCCGGAGATAAGGAAGCCGTTCTTGATGTGGGCCCCAAGGCCCCTGCGACATAGCATTTTTTATGCGGATATTTTTTATGGAATTCATCGACCGCCTGGCGAGCCACTTTGGCCGCTGCTAAATTAATATCTCGAACATGGGCTTCCAGATGATATTCTTTTTGGGCCAGGCTTGTCCCATTGAAGGTGCAAGTTTCAATAATATGCGCACCGGCCTCTAGATACCCCCAATGAATTTCTTTAATCACATCGGGTCGAGTGATCACCAGAAGATCGTTATTGCCCTTCAAATCTGTCGGATGATTTTTAAAAGGGCCTTTTTTAAAGTCGGATTCTTCCAGCTTATATTGCTGAATCATCGTACCCATGGCGCCATCTAAGAATAATAATTCTTTTTTAAGACGGCTCTGAAGCTCTAGCAAGAGCGGGGACAATGGCAATTTCATGATTCAACTACTTTTGAAAATGTTTAACAATTTCTACAACTGCCGGTGTGTCGTTCATAATATAGAAGTGCACACAAGGGGCCCCTGCCGCTAGCAAACCATCGCTTTGTTTCAAAGCCCAACGTTTGCCAATTTCTTCAACGTGGTCAGGAGATTTTAAAACTTCATCCACCAACTCATCGGGAAAATCGATATGGAATGTTTTTGGAATTGAACGCAGCTGGGCGACACTTCTTAAAATTTTGATGCCTGGAATGATCGGCACCTGAATACCAATTTCACGGCAGGCTTTGACATAAGAAAAATATTTCTCATTATCAAAAAACATTTGCGTGGTGATATAATCTGCACCCGCATCGACTTTTTTCTTCATATGCATCAGATCAGTTTTAAAATTTGCCGCTTCAAAATGTTTTTCAGGATACCCAGCGACCCCTATGCAGTAATCTAAAGCTGAACTGTTGGAGATCTCTTCGAGGAAGATTCCTTTTCTTAAAGAACAAAGCTGCGTCACTAAATCCGAAGCGAAATTATTGCTGGATCTGTTTTTGCCAATTTCTTTTTGATAATTAGGGGAATCTCCGCGCAACGCAAGGACGTTGTGAATTCCCAAGAAGTTAAGCTCGATCAGCGCATCTTCGGTTTCTTCCTTCGAAAAGCCCTGACATAAAATATGGGCGACGGTGTCGATGCGAAATCGGTTTTGAATAATTCCACAAATTCCCATGGTTCCAGGTCTTTTTCTGACCGTTCGCCGTTTGATGGTGCCATCGGGTTTTTCCTGAAAATACGCACTTGAGGCATGGGAAGTGACATCGATCCATGGAGGATTCAGAGGCATCAAAGCCTCGGCGATATCAATGATATCCTTCACTGACCGGCCCCGAGGCGGCGGGACAATTTCGTAACTAAAAAGCGGATTTTTCGCTTTTGTAAGATGGTCTATTACTTTCATATAAGGGTTGAATATACCCTTGTTAGCAAGAAATTTCAAAGTGAGTTTTACCCTCGCCTTGGCTCCCTTGTGATAACGCAGACAGTTAGATTGTCGCTGATAAACTTAAGGCTAATTTTTTTGAATCGTCTTGGGTGATTCGATGAATTTCGTCCCAGCGGATTTCCAAGCGACTGGCCGCCTGATAGGACTGCCAGTTTTTAACTAACTGGTCTTTACTTTCAGCTTCGACAATCACGGCTGAAAAAAATTTTTGCTGAAGCACATAAGCTAGACACAGGCTTTCCATACTCATCTTTGAGCGACCTGCAAGATCGGTCAGTTTTTTTAAAGACGGCGCTAAAGTTTGATATTTTTCAGGCAAATTTTGCGCTGAGCGAGTCAAAACCCCACCCATAAATGGTGCGACGGCTTGTAAGATTTTACCCGCTTCAAGAGCTTTTTTTAAAGCCGTCCCCAAATTCAATGAATTTTCGATCAAATTAAAAGACACCTGGAGGACTTGCAGCGCCGGAATTTTAGCGGCCGCTAGAATGGCGGCCTCCGTTCCAACAAGCACGCCAATATTCTGGAGGCGATTTTTCTTTTTTATTTCAACAAGCTCAACTAAAGACTGAGGATTATTTTTTATATCGTCTAAGCTCTCAAAGGAAAAAGTTTCCAACCCATCAAGGCCCATCGACTGGCAAGCTTGCTCAAAAATATCGGTGACGCTGCCCTTGCTGCTGTCCGATCCTGGACTGAGACGGAAATGTGTTTGAACCTTACAATTGCTTTTTTTTGCAAAGCGACCAACAAACCCCGCAACATCTTTGGCATCCGGCGTGTTGATCCGCGTGATCCCCAATTCAAAAGCACGATTCAGAACAAGGC
>JAYWEQ010000057.1:0-3895 GCA_043779185.1 Pseudobdellovibrionaceae bacterium | reverse complement strand
ACGAACTTATCCACAGAAAAATAAATTATTACGGCTAAAACACAAAAAAATGTGGAAAACTGATTAAATTTAGACTTTAAATCGCCGAACTCGCTCTAAGTACCTCCGTTTTTTTTGCGGAGGATAAATCAAATGTTTCTGATTTTAAAGCCTGGGTCAGATAGGGCGCTTACGTTTAATTTCTATCCTTCGTTGGTTGTACATCCACTTTTTCATCCCCTTCCTTGATTTGACATGGGACCGAGTGGGGCCTTCACCATATTTTTTACCCCAAGGTGCCTTAATTTTTCATTTTCTTCATGGTTTGTTTTTTGCACCCCTCTATCACGCGGTTCATTTAACAAAGTTTGTGTTGGCTTGCGCCTTACGGACTAGATTCGAGAAAACTGATGAAGTTAAAAAAGCCTCAACCTCGGCGCAATTTTTTATTCAAGGCAAGTCCACAGCCAATGTGGGTTCTGAGTGCGGATACTTTCTATTTTCTTGAGGTCAATGACGCTGCGATTATCCAGCATGGTTATTCGATAGATGTATTTCGGTCCCTTTCTTTTTTTGACATCTGCTCGCAAGGTGATTTTCAAAAAGGGATTATCTTTGGCGAAGAGAAGCTGCCCGCTACGCAGAATATTAAAAAATGTTTATCGACACTTCGTCTTCCGAGTCAGCAAATCATTGACGTCGAAATTTCAACAAATAAAATTCTCTATAAAGGAAAAGAAGCCTATCTCTGCCTTGTCATGGATATCTCAGAAAAGAAAAAGACGGAAGAGGCACTTCGGCTCCTGAGCAAAACTGGCGTGGTTCTGGCTGAATCCTTGGATTACGAAACCATCGTCAAAACGGCGGCCGTGCTTGTGCTTGAATCATTGGCTGATATTTGCATCATTGACCTTTATGATGAGCTCAGTGAGCCCAGTCAGATTTTCAAGCGCATGCTGAGCATGCATCGGGATTTGTCGAAAGATCGAATGGCGGCCCAGCTGAAGAGTTTTCCACCATTGGCAAAAGCGGGAAATCTGATCTATGATGTCGTGGTTTCCCGACAGGGGCGCAACATCCCCGAAATCACCCAGCAAGATCATGAAGACACTGAAATAAACCGAAAGTATTTTCAACTGCTCAAAATGATGGACTGTCACTCGGCGATCGTCGCTCCGTTGGAAAGTCACGAAAGCGTCTTCGGAGTGATTTCGTTGATTCGCACGGGTCTGCGAGAGGCTTTTATTGAATCCGACAAAGCTTTGGCTGAAGAGTTTGCAAGACGGACGTCTTTAGCCATTGAAAATGCCCGTCTTTATCAGCGAGTTCAAAAAGCCAGCGATGCGAAAACTCAGTTTCTGGCGAATATCAGTCATGAAATCCGTACGCCGCTAGGGGCTGTTGTCGGCTTTAGCGAAATTTTGATGAACAATGGGACGACGAAAGAGGAGCGTTTGCATTATTTAGAAATCATCCATCGTAATGGCCGCCAACTTTCAGAGCTCATCGGGGAATTATTGGACCTTTCAAAGATTGAGTCGGGCAAATTAGATTTGAATATGTCCGAGATATCCCCCCGAGACCTGATTGACGATGTTCTTTTACTCCTTGCTTTTCGAGCCGCCGATAAATGCCTTCGAATTGAAGTCGATATCGCCGACAATGTACCTCGCAAGCTAGTTTCAGATCAACTGCGCCTGAAACAAATTCTTATTAATATCTTGGGCAACGCCATAAAATTTAGTGCGACTGGGACCGTGCGAATTCGGCAGCGATTGCAAATGATTGAATCAAACCCGTATATCGCGATCGAGGTTCAGGATAATGGCATTGGTATTGCGCCAGAAAATCAAAAAAAACTTTTTCAAGCCTTCGCGCAAGCCGATAACACAACGACAAGGCGCTTTGGTGGAAGTGGTCTGGGGCTATTTTTATCAAAAAAATTGGCTCAGGCTCTGGGCGGAGATGTTGAGTTGACGTCTTCAGAGGTTGGTCAGGGATCGACTTTTCGAATCACTTTCCGGGCCGATGAGGCCGCTTCTTCGATCCGACCGCGGGCTGATTCTAAGTTCCCAGCGCAGTGTGATCTTGGTGCGCCATCGAAAACAAAGAACCACTCCATGGCGCGGGTGCTGGTTGTTGAGGACTTGCCAGACAATCAAGTGTTGATCAAAAAACTTTTTAAGCGCGAAGCCATTGCTGTCGAATTTGCCAACAATGGCTTAGAGGCCATTCAAAAAGGCTCTGAGAATACCTACGACCTTATTATGATGGATATTCAAATGCCAATCATGGACGGATATGCGGCCACGACTCGTTTGCGCAAAATGGGACTTCAGACCCCCATCGTCGCATTGACGGCCCATGCCTTTCGAGAAGATCGTGAAAAGTGTCTAGCGGCCGGATGTGATGATTATATAACTAAGCCTATTGATCCAAATCATTTGCGAGAATTAATTAGGAGTTATTTATGATTGTACCACCTGTTTCTGATCCTCGATGGCATGACCTCGTCACGGGTCAATTACAGATCGATCTAGATTCGCTAGCAACCAAGATACTGCTGGCGCGAATCTCTGCATTGGCGGCACTAGATCCAACAGCAATTGAACCTGGCGTCGAAGAATTGCGGTCTTTATTTAAGAAAAATTCTCAGACACCTAAAATTCAGCGAGATTTGCTGAAGGTCTTCGGCTCTAACTACCATATGGGCTCTGCGATTTACGAATTTGACGAAATCGTCCAAGGACTTTCAGAGGGGCGCACATTTCTATTGGCTGGGCCTGAGGCGATTCTGAGTCGTTTGCCGGCTGGAAACTGGATCGGAGGGACGGCACCGCTGATTGAAGGAGAGACGATGGATTTAACTTTCTCCAATCAAGTTTTCGCCACGGAGATGCCCGACTTTATCCTGGGCGCAGAAATTAAAGTTTACGAAGATTCGAGCTCGCTGGCCCATCTTTTCAAAGAGGCTCCACCCAATAGCTTTAGTATTATCATTATTCCATATCTGAGTCCTATGCACCTGTCCTTTGCATTGAATGCGCCGACCTATCCAGGATTTGCAACCACGCCCCTGGCCGGCTGGATTTCAGGTGTCCCCGTCGGGGATATTGGCTCAACTTTGCCGAAGGTCTTCAATGGACGCAAGGCTCAATCACTGACAAATGCAGCGGTGGTGATGACGGTCACCTTGCCACCTGATAAATTTGTGGAAGTTGATGCTGTGAATATTTTTGAGCAAGGCTCTGGTGATATTATCATGGTCGAGACAGACGGCTTCGATCACGCTGAGGTTTTGATCAACGGTCAAAGAAAATTATTTGCTGAGTATATTCGTGCGAATTGGCACGACAGCTGGCTTCCGTTAGTGGCCGACTACCATGGACTGATGGTTAATTCCAGTTTTCATAAAATCGATGAGCCGACAGGCCAAGTAAAATTTTTTGCGCCACTTTTTAAAGGTGTCGAGTATAGGCTCGCTAAAGCGATTACTAATTATGAGGTTGAGTTTCTAAAAAAAATGCCAGTTGTAAAGAAATGTGCCTATGTGTTTTCATTCAATTGTTTTGTCAATTATATGCTTTTTAATGAGCTAAAAGTTAAGACGCCAGCGAATCTTTTCAGACCAACTACTTTTGGTGAGATTGCCTATCAACTTTTTAATCAAACGATGGTTTACATCACGATTTCAGAGGAGGGGTCTCGGGGCATTGATTATTAAATCTCCTCAGCGTCAGCTATATAGACTACCACTAAATTATTTTTTTCGTTTAGGTGGCAGTCTTTTCTTTGGTTGGAGACCTTGCCACTAATCTTTTTAAACAGAGCCGGTGGTGGCCTCGGAGTCCCGTAACATAAGGACTCTTGTCGGAGATTGGGTCAGATTCGGCCCCGGCTGGCCCAGGGATACTTT
>JAYWEQ010000056.1:0-7955 GCA_043779185.1 Pseudobdellovibrionaceae bacterium | reverse complement strand
TATTTCAAAAGAGACTTTGATCAAAAAATTCAATTGCGAAAAATTAGCGAATTCTCGCAATATGCGTTGTTAATACCTTTACCCTGGATGGGTTGCCTTGATATTTACGAAAAGTATGGCGCTGATATTCTTCTTATTGGCGCTTCTGATGTAGCACAGGGATTAATGGTTGATCAGCTTTCACAGGAGGTGGCGCCCTCATTTCCCAAAGCTCGAGTTTTATCTTGCACGACTCCTGGCTCTTCCGCGCCAGTTATTTTGAATTTTATACGAACTCTTAAAAGTCTCCATCCCCCACGAAAAGTTAAATGGACCGTCGTCGGCCTTAGTCCTTCTGGTTTTTTATCAACTTTCCCATTTGCAACTAGTCTTCAACTTTTGAAGCAGGATATTATGACCGACTTCAAAAAAAGAAAGTATTTAGGATCCTGGGAAAGTCTTAATCAAGGATGGTCTTTACCAATCACTTGGAATGATCTTATTCCTGCCCGAAAAGCCCGAAATCACTTGCCTCCCGAAACGGCGAATAAAATGATTTCAATGACTGATGCTATTCCCGAGCGCTGGTCCGTACATCCTGGAAGTTTTACTCGTGCAGAAATTAATGACGAAAAGGGTCTCCAATATTTTTTATCGAAACAGCCGATCCAACATATTTTCATTCAGAAAGATCTTGTCAAAAATGAGTGCGAACCACCAGACCACATTCAAAAATTATTATTTCAAATTAAGGAAGAGCTGAAGCCAGTATCTGATAAAACTTTGCTTTTTCTTTTTCCAACTTTGGGTTATGAAATGCATGATTTACCTGATTGTTTTTTACCAGAAATAGTGCACGCTTTTGAACAAAGTGCGGATGCTCAGACAAATGTCCTCTATAAAGGTCATGCCGATTATGGACTTAACGTAACAGACCATATTATCGGTGATTCTAAAGACCATACCTTGTTTAAGATTGACCTCGTTCATCCTAATAAATTCGGGGCTGCCAAAATTACCTCCGTTATAGCCCACGAAATTCTAAGGGCTTCAGATTGATTTACAAAAATCTTGATTTCTTTATCTTCATGCTTGTTTTGATGGGATTTTACATCCCTGCAAAAAAGCATGAAACAAGACTTTTTTTATTAACCGTTGCCAGTCTTTTCTTTTACCTTTGGGGCGGCGTTTTTGACTTCCTGATCTTTATTTTTGTTGTTGTTGTCACTTTTGCAAGTGTTTGGTTAGCGTCAAAATGCCCTCGAAGAAAGGGCTTTTTCATCTCAGTAGGTATTTGTACTCTCACAGGTCATCTATTTATTTGGAAATATTATTCAAGTTTATATGAATTAATCAGCTCGATTTATCCGCAGATTCCAAGTTCATTGAGCTTCGACCCACCACTTCCGTTGGGAATTAGCTTTTTTACTTTTCAGGGTCTTGCCTACCTTATCGATTTTTATAAAAATTTAACGGGGGCCTTGAGCTTTAAGGAATTTCTTCTCTATAAATCTTTTTTTCCACAACTTTTAGCTGGCCCTATTGTCAGACCCCATGAGTTAGTGCCTCAAATTCAGAATTTGAAAAGGCCGACTTTGCAGGATCTACAGGAAGGCTTAATAATATTTGCGATTGGCCTTTTTAAAAAAATTATTATTGCAGATCGAATTTTTCCTTTTGTAGATAATATTCTGAATTCCTCCAAAAGTTTTGATAGAACCTCCCTTTTGATGGCCTCAGGGGGGATTTTTATTCTTGTTTGGGCTGACTTTGGTGGATTTACTGATATGGGCCGAGGTTGCGCCCGAATGCTTGGAATTCATTTGCCGAAAAACTTCCTAAGTCCTTTGTTTTCAAAAAGGCCCTCTGAGTTTTGGCTCAGATGGCATGTTTCGTTAGGAAAATGGATCAAACAATATATTTATGAACCGCTCTCTAAAAAGAAAAGTGCTTTCTTAAATCCTTTCACTGCTATATTAGCGACTTTCTTATTTTCCGGCCTTTGGCACGGCGCTAAATTCACTTATGTGTGCTCATTTTTGTCATTCGCTTTTTTTATTTTAATTGAATATGTCTTGGTTTATCTTCATATTTCAAAGTTTTTTAAATCTCTTATTCCAGAAATAGTTTTTCGAGTGTTGACAAATTTTTTAACCATTACACTCATGTGCATTTTTTCTGGAACTTTTTTCCAGATTCGCTCCTTGGATTCTGCGGTCCAATATTTTAAATGTTTGTTTTTAAACCCTGGAATTGTTCATGCCACTCCAGATATTTTTGCTCAGAGTTTTTTGTTCATGTTGATCTTAGAAATAATCTTTTATTATAATTTAGAAAAATCGACTAGTCCTAATATTGAAGCCCTAAAAGCCTGGACTCAAAAAATTCAAGATCAATCCCCTAAAAAATACCAACTTCTCCAAATAAGCTTAGGCTTCTTTGTCGGCGTCAGTATCATTGTCTGTATTGCCCTTCGCCGTGAAGGTGGCCCGACTGGATTTATCTACTTCCAATTTTAGGCTTATTTTTCGAAAACCTCATCAAGGGATCGGCCCTCAACAAACGACGGAATTTTTTGGTGAATGGCTCGCATGATCGTCGGATATTGATCGATATGTCGAATCGGCAATTTTAAGGGCCAACCCTTTTTGATTCCTGGGCCTGCAATCATGAAGGGGGTCCACATTCCTTTTTCGTCCTCAGCGCGGACCCCTTGCTTATATCCGCCTTTGACAGATCCTCTGAAAAAATCGCCGGCGGCAGTGACGGTTTCCACAGGACTGAATCCTGGCTCGTTGACAAGAATAAGATCGCCCAAGGATTCATCGGCTAAATCTAACTGACTGGCCTCATCGCGTGTTAATACGGCACGAAATGAATGTTTTCCTTGGTTATTTTTTAGGTCTTCCAATAGTTTTTTAACTTTCTTTCTTAGTGCTTCAAATTCAGACCCAGATGATCTTTGGAAGGGCTTTTGAAAGCCTGTTGGGCTTATAAAAATATGATTCATCTGAAGAAAAACAACCTTCGTTTGTTTCCAATCGATTTGAAATTCACCAGTTTCATGATTAATTTGAAATTTTAAGAGGCCCTCTTTAGCAAAAAGATTATTTAATAAAACTTCTTGATTCAAAGGTATTGCGCCATGATCAGAGCTAAGAACGACCAGGCAGTTGGAGTTACACTGTTTAATGGTCTCGCCAAGAATTTCATCAATTTTTTGATATAGGTGCAGTACTTCTTTCCACAAAATCTGCCTTTTTTCCTCAGAGATCGTCGAATATTTATCTGATTTTGGATCTAAAAAAGGAAGCCACCACCGACTGGTCAACATTTGATTGGGTGTGTAAATATCATGGATGACGATTTCATTTTTAGTTTGGCCAAGAAGAAATCCAACTATTTTTTTATGCCAGTTTAAAGACATTTCGGCTTCTTCAAGGAAAACTTTTTTGTCTTCCTCGGCATAAACTAGTTGCGGAGGATAATTATCCACGAAGTCAATCATGGGACCAATCGATTTCTCGATCAGGTCAGAAAATTGTGACGGCTTTACTAAAGATGGGTTTAAATTATCGTACAGAAATCTAATTCGAAATGACCCCGTATTTCCCAACTTGATAACGCGAATTTTAAAATGCGTTTTAACACGAGCTGCCGATAGCTCATTTTCCCAATTCATATTTTTTGGTGAGTAACTGCTATTTTCTTTTTTAGTTTGCCAAAAAAGATCAATATCTTTCCAATCACTCCAGTCTCCAACCTGTAAATCACAAATCAAATTTTTCTTATCAAAAGAGAATAAAATTCTATCGTTTTTTCCTTTAAGTTCCTTTTGGCTAGAATAAATATATCCGTAAATTCGTGACCCCCAATTTTCGAAAACGACTTCTTTAGGCGCCGCATAGCTCTTTGGTAGCAGCACCTTCCATCCCACTGGTTCTACGGATGAATTGAAGCGCGTTAACTCGGGGCCAGAACTAAAACTTCGATTATCAAGCCCTTGAAGGGATCGCAAAGAAGCATCTTGTGCCGAATTAAAAATTATCGAAGGGAAGTCAAATCCCCAGCCTCCCCACCGTCCACGAAGAGTTAACCCGAGGCTTAACTCCGGAGGCGTTGACCCTGGTACTGAAATCAGAGCTACTTTTTTTTTATTTTCTTCAAGCGTGTACCAAATCGGTGGGACTTTTTTTGCGACAGAGCTAAATCCATTAGTACTGACCAGTGATATTGGAGAGCCCTCATTACGCATTCCACCGTCGACAACGCCATGGACCCTAGGAGTAGTTCCAGTCACTAAAGTGGCCGTGTTTGAGGGAGTATGGCCAGGAAAGACGGGTATAGAGTAGCCATAAGATCCATTATTCATCATCCAATAAATATTTGGTAGGAGGCCTTGCTGAGCCCATTCGTAAATCTTCATCGTTACGGGTTCCGCTCGAAAGCCATCTGGGATGAGCCAATAAACATGGGCTTTTTCTTTAAAATTATTATCTAAAAGATCTAAATTCCCAGGGAGCAATTTTTGCCTGAGTGACAGTATCAACAAAAACACTGCTACAATAGCAATCACTACTAGCCTAGTGAAGTTTGACTTCATCAAGTTTACGTCCGATCAATTTAATTAATTCCTAGTCTGACATGGAAGGCTAGTTTGTAAAAGTCTGAATCCAAATAAATCAATTGGGGATGCGTATATTCAGAACTAAAAAGAAAATGGACTTTAAATATTTAAACGCATAAAGAAGATGCGCCCCATGTTAAATACCTACTAAAATTACATCAAGGGCTCGTTGACAGCTTGAATTGACATAATTTAGACTTCTTGTAGCAAACAGATGGTTGATGACAAGCTGACGTCTGATCGTTTTGTGGAATGATATGGCACTTATCTTTGGCCCAATTGGGAAAAATAGTGACCGCGGCATTGAGCTGAGCATTAGCACAATTATGGAGTTAAGATCCGAATGAAGGCCGTCAACGCATTTAAGAAGTCACTTAAAGTGAGTCGATTTAAACTTTTTGGGCTCACTCTTGCGATAGGCTTAGTCATTATCTTTGGAAAAATTTGGTTGATCAAGGATGACAGTTTCCCGTACAGCTCGTCATCAACGGACGTAAAGATCATATTGAGAGAACATCCTTCGGATGTGGATCAGCGCTCCGTTTATTTGATTAAATTTGGAGATATCGAAGGCGAGGCTGTATTAACGCCAGCTTTCACAAAAAGCGAAGGCCAGGCAGATATCGACTCACAAATTATCAGTATCACCAGCACTTTTAGAGACAGCGTAGCCCCCTATCCCGGCCATATTACGTCAAGTATTCGATGTGATTCTACAAAGTATCTTAAAGAAAAAATTCTTTCATTTCGTGGTGCTGACACCAAGCTAATCTTGGCGGTCGCTAGTGGTCGCCATATTTTTGGTGTCTGTTCGTCGAACGAAATTAAGTACGCTTCTGCATTTTGGGCCGCCTACGATGAACAAAGAAAGCTCGTGGTCACTGTCAAACTTTTTAAGCCAATTGGCGACCCCAACAAGATCGAAGAATCGCAAGAAGAAATTAGAAGCGTATTCAATAAGGTTATTCATCAGTAAGGAGGTCTGTGACGAAGGGGTTTTTTATCGTTGTAGCAGTTTAAGTGGCATTTCTATGGCGATATTTTTTCGTCCCTTGACTCAAGCCCACCAAAGCCTGCTTAATTTAGTCAAAGATCTGCATTTTAATTTAACTTTAGGAGAACTGTCATGAAGCGCAAATTATTAGGATCAGGGAAGCGAGGGCTTTATACTGCTGCCCTTGTCGTCATTTTCTTATGTGGAGGAATTTTTTCAATCTCAGCATCATCTGCTGACTCAAAATGGTTTAAGTTTTTTTCGCACAATAAATCACATCCGGATCAGGTGAAACTTTATTGGCTTACTGCCGATGGTTTAAGGGCTGATAAAATGTTCGATATGTACAAATGGGCTCAGGAAGGAAAACTTCCAAACATTAAAAAACTCATGGATCGTGGGGTCTATGGCTATTCGGTGCCCGAGTTTCCTAGTCTAACCTCAAATAACATTGCAACACTTCACACTGGAGCGACTGCTAAAGTGCATGGAATTATCGAAGGAGCAATGCATGTTGAGGGCTATCCTCTTGAGAAAGCGGCCATCAATGGTTTTAGTTCTGCCGCAAAAAAAGTGGCTCCCTCTTGGTCAATCTTAGAGAATGCCGGTAAAAATACCGTAGTTCTATCAGTGCCGGGATCAACTCCCCCTGAGCTTTCGGAAGGTGTTACGATCCGAGGACGATGGGGTAACTGGGGTTTTGATGCTCCTGCTGTGATTTTTGAGCCAAAATCCAACTATCAAATGCGCAAAGAAACAATTGAAGATTTCTATTTCAATACGCTTGATAAGAATCTCACAAGATTCGTAGAAACTTCTGATGCAAAGGACTGGCAAACTCCAGCAACGACATATTCAAAGCCGATTCAGGCCGCGTTTGAAGCGCATGGCGGAACGCTGCACGCTTATATTTATGACTCAACTGATGACCATCAAACTAACTACGACAGCGTACAGCTCTCGCTAGATAAAAAATCTGTGATCGCTAATTTGCATGAAGGGGAGTGGAGTGATTGGTTTAAAGTATCACTTTCCTATTCAGGAAAGCCCGTGACATCTCAAGCTAAAGTGAGAGTCATTAAGATCTGGCCCGATGGCCGGTTTAGAATTCGTGTTTTGTACAATTCTTTGAATATGTACTTAGCTCAGCCTGGCGCCGTGGCTGAGGAGCTCACGCAACATGTTGGTCCTATGGTCGACTTTCTTGATAATTGTCTTTGCTTGGGAATGGCACCGCAACTCATCGTCGAACCTGAAGATAAGCAGGTCGCTCTTGATGAAGCTCGCATGTCTTGGAACTGGCATAAAAAGGCAGTGGGTTACATCCTTGAAAAGTGGAAGCCGGATGTGCTTATTGAAGATTTCTACACGCCGAACCAGATGCTAGTCTCAAAATGGTGGCTGGGAGCCGTTGACCCCCATCGCGAAGGATACAGCCCTGAGAAGGCACAAGAAAGTTGGAAAGATCTCTTGGAAATGTATCAAGGTGTGGATGCTATGATCGGAGAAGCGATCGACAAATCTGGCGACAACACTCTTATTGTTTTGTCAGCGGAACATGGAATCGCTCCCCTTTATCGCAACACCCGTTTGAATAACTTCTTTGCAAAAAAGGGATGGCTGAAATTCAAGGTCGATGAGAAAACACGCAAAGCAGCTATTGATTGGAAAAATTCGAAGGTCGTATTTCTTAAGATGGTGCATGTTTATATTAATCCTAATGGTCTGGACGGTAACTTCAAACGAGCCAGTGGTGCCGAATATGAAAAACTTCGTAAGGAAGTTATGGCTGCATTGGAAACATTCAAGGATTCAAATGGCGTCAATCCTGTAAGTCGTGTTGTTAAATGGGAAGAAGCCGGAACATATAATCTTCCTACAGATCGCGTGGGAGATCTTATCGTTGAAGGTACTTCGGGTTATCGAATGTGGGAAGAAATGACAGAAGATAAAACGATTTTCACAACGCCAAGAGCGACGGGATACAAAGAGGGCCTTAATCCATTAGATCCCGCTATGCAAACGCCGTTTATGATTGCGGGACCTGGTGTAAAAAAAGGCGTGGCACTTTCTATGCCGGTCAGACACATAGATCAATTACCCACAATTTTAAATCTTATGAATGTCTCCGTGCCCGACTATGTTGAAGGTCACGTGATTACTGAAGTGATCCGTTAAAAAGTTATTTTAGCGGGCTCGAATTTTTATAAAAAATAGAATTACTATTCAAGAGAGTCGGTTAAAAACAACCGACTCTCAGACCAAAAGTCATGGCAAGGGCCCTGGAGATTTCGCACTTGGTGACTGGCCAATACTACCGCAGTAAAGCAGGGCTCACAGCCAAAAACTCCAAAT
>JAYWEQ010000055.1:0-33247 GCA_043779185.1 Pseudobdellovibrionaceae bacterium | reverse complement strand
ATTTTGAAGGCGGCCACTTTTGGCGCCGTCATTCCAGTCGTCAGTTGTTATTTTGGATTTAACTGTAAGGCGGGGGCTGATGGTGTTGGAAAAGCGACGACTCAAGCGGTTGTCACATCCTCAGTTGCGATCATTGTGTTGGATTTTGTTTTGTCCTATACTTTTTCTTATTTCTATTAAAGGATGAAGCCTATGAAGGTTGAAACGAAAGTAGGATTGTTAGCCCTGGTCGCCGTCGGCCTTATTGTCGTTTTTGCTTACTTTATGGGAATGATCTCATCGTTTTCGGATTCTTATCGTTTAAATGTCATGTACAACTATGCCGGCGGTATTGAAGAGGGCTCTCCGGTTCGAGTGATGGGAATTAAAGTAGGAAAAGTTCGTAAAATTTCATTCACGCCAGGCTTTAAGTCAGAAAAAGGCGAAGAAGTTAAACTAAAGATTGAAATTTCCATCAGCCCTAAGGCTTGGGGAAGCATTCGCAAGGACTCTAAGTTTTTTATCAATCTTGCGGGCGTGATCGGCGAGAAGTTTTTAGAGATCTCGCCCGGCTCTGAAGCCGCTGCAGAGTTAAAAAATGACGACTTTGTTCGCGGTGAAGATCCCCCACGAATCGATCAACTGATTTCACAAAGCTACGGGCTTGCCGGCAAAATCATTGAAATTGTTGAGAAAAATGAAGGATCTGTGTCAAGCATGATCACCCAACTGGATCACCTGACGACCAATATTAATAAGACATTAACTTTATTAGATAAAACATCTCGAACTAAAGATATTGGGCATCTAATCGATAACGCGATTAAAATCAGTGATGATGTTGCTTATTTAACTGGAAATTTGAGATCTAAAAAGGCAGAAGAAACCTATCAATTAGTTCATAAGTTACTATTTCGACTTGAGCCCCTGGACGGACCCGTTATTAAAAAGTTTTTCCAGGAAGAGGGCGTCAGAGCTCGAATTTTTTAAATCGGAGGACCCATGCAAGTTTTGAAGCTGTTTTTTTCTATTGGCCTTGTTTTAATTGTCACCCAGGTACCAGCCTTTGCTCAAGACTCTGGGTCCGTCACAACTGTTAAACAGGATCCAATGATTCAAAGTGCAGTGAATTACGCGCACACAGAGCTGGATCAATCTTCACATTACAGTTCGAATTTGAAATTGCGTGAAGATAGAAAAATTGGCTTGGGAACGCAGCTGGGTGGCGGATTGGGTGTCGCTGGCTTAGATCTGGAAATTAATGTTGATGCAGAAAACTCAGTGATTGCCGGCGTTGGCACCGGAACTGGATATGGAACATTCCAAGTTTTATGGCGTCACAGTTTTGAAGGGCCCTATTTAACGCCGTATACAACAGCAGGCTGGTCACGTTGGTATAATTCAAGCAGTCCTTCTGAGTATAAAAACTCGTTGATCTTAGATCGTGTCCTGAATGATTCAGATCGTGCGTCCGGCCGCTTCGGTGTGGATTTTTTGACGGTTTCAGCAGGAATGCAGTATCACCAATTATCTGGCGATCTGATGGGGCTGTCTTTTTTTGCTGAGTTTGCTTTGCTATCAGCATTTTCCAACCCATCGATTATTCCCACGGGGACCCTGGGCTCTATTTACTACTTCTAAGCCAAAGTGAGGGTTGGGCGGAGAGGCCTTAAAATAAAAAACCCCTGGTTGTGCCAGGGGTTTTTTTGTACCTATAGGGTACGAAAGCAACTACTTCTTCTTAGTAGCTTTTTTCTTAGTAGCTTTTTTAGCAGCTTTCTTAGTAGCTTTTTTCTTCTTAGCCATGGAATCCTCCTGGTTGCTTTGCACTAACGGCAAATTATTTTGACCCACAAAGTGGATCATTTAAATTTAATGTTCCTTCCCTTAGAACACCTCTTAACCATAAGTGTTCCAACTTCAACAGCTCTCGTCAATAAAAAAAATTCGATGAGTATTATTTTTGCTAATCAAGGTTGAAAACCGGGAGAACAAAAAATGTTTCCGTTTCTAATCTGCTTTTTCGGATATGCAATCAAGATTCGACTGTTTTCGGCACTCTTTGATCGCTTTAATCTAGAAAAAAACATTCAAATGAGGGCTCACGCCATCGTTTTATTTTTTGATTTGATCATCCCACTGGTTGTCTCATCAGTGATCATCATCTGGTGCTATCAACTGTTGATGATCATCCTCTTATTGTCGGCTCCTCATTGGCTTCAAACCCACCTTGAGAGCCAGTTGCAGCGGATTGTTGTGCCGTTTTTAGATCACACAATTTTATCCATTCAGACCGGAATTCCACTTCGAAATGCAGCGAAAGAAAGTGCTCAAAGGTTCTCCGGATGGAAGAAATACGAGCTTCTGAAAGCTTGTTCTTCGTTGATCCTATCATCGGACGAAATCAACCTTCAATCTGGCGTACTTTGTCACTTATTTGATGAATTAAGGTGGATTGATCAAGGTCGAAACAAAACTTTAGAGCAGTTAAAGTCGCTCCGGTGGCATTATAAAGTACAAGAAGATTTTCGACGTAAGTCCGGACAAATTTCACAACAAACCCGCATTCAAGCCACCGTAATGACCATTTTATATGTTTCTTTGATGCTTTTTAATGCTTTTGAATTTGGATTTAAAGACCATTTAGCCCTGGTTTTATTTTCTGCAGCTCTTTTTAGCGTCGGATTGATTCTTGTTTTTACTTTAGGACGGAGATTGAAATGGAAAGTATGAACCCCGCCTTATTGCTTTTACTCATTGTGAAGCGCCACTTAGAGCGCGGCCAATCCACCAAAATTGGAATTACTGAATATCTAAGAAGCGAAGAGACTTTGTTTCGAGATGAAGTGTCGAGATGGTTTAATTTATGGCAACAAGGCTTATCAACAGAATCAGTCCTGCAAAATCAAAGCTCAATCTATCGAAATATTTTACTGCAAACATTAGAGCGCGGCCTTAAGGGTGAGCCCATTTATGGCTTTTTAGGAGAGCTTGAAACAGAAATCATTAAAGCCTGCGAACACTCGCTCAGTCAGTCTTTGGGGCGATTGCCGTTTATTTTATTGGTGCCACTTTTGTTGTTTCAACTGCCCGCGTTCATGATTTTATTGTTCGGACCCATTTTAAGTCGCTTCCTTGAAGCGATGGGCGCAAATTAGGCAAAGTTCTTGAAGTTCCAACCCAACTATAGGTAAATATCCTCATTCTGGAGAATGTGATGGAGCCCAACGTAAAACAACTCGATTTCCAAGAATTGGTTGATGAGTTGATGAAAAATAAACCTAATCAAGATCGTGTTCGCGATCTAACGTCTAAATTAGGCCTCCCTTATCGTCCGGATCCTATTGAGCAGCTTGATTTTGTTCTTAAATCAGCTCACGGCTTCTTTTTTGAGGGATAATCTATGATTTACAATTCTGTCATCGAGACCATCGGCAACACGCCTATCATCAAATTGAATAAATCAATGTCTGGTCCTCATGAATTCTACGCCAAAATGGAATATTTTAATCCTGGTGGCAGCGTCAAAGATCGAATTGCTTATGCGATGGTTGAAGCCGCAGAAAAAAGAGGCGAATTAAAGCCAGGTGGAACTATTATTGAGGCCACCTCTGGAAATACAGGCCTTGGTTTAGCTCTTGTCGCCGTTGTAAAGGGTTACAAATGCATTTTTGTGATGCCGGATAAGATCAGCGAAGAAAAAAGGGCCATCTTAAGGGCTTATGGAGCTCGCGTTGTAATCACGCCAACAGCTGTTGAGCCCGAGGATCCTCGAAGTTATTTATCGGTTGCAAAAATGTTGGTGGAAAAAACTAAGAACTGTTTCTACGCGAACCAATATCACAACCCGGACAACGTTAAACAACACTATAAAGTGACGGGTCCCGAAATTTGGAAACAAATGGAGGGTCAAATTGATGTTTTTGCAGCGGGAGCAGGAACAGGTGGTACCATTTCTGGTGTCGGTCGTTACCTCAAAGAAAAAAACCCCAACGTGAAAATTGTTTGCACCGACCCTGTAGGAAGTATTCTTTACGATCTTTATTATCACAAAAAAGTGGTGAATCCTCCGGCTCCTTACAAAGTTGAAGGAGTCGGCGAGGACATGCTACCCGACAACGTTCATATGGACGTGATTGATGCCATTGTTCAGGTGAACGACACAGAAGCTTTTGCGATGACTCGAAAATTAATCGCCGAAGAGGCTCTTTGCGTGGGTCCATCCAGTGGATTAGCCCTTGTTGGTGCGATGAAGTTTGCTCAAACGCTGACAAAGCCTTCAAAAATTCTTGTCATGCTAGCAGACAGTGGAAAAGCTTATTTAAGCAAAGCCTTTAATGATCAATGGATGATTGATAACCATCTTTTAGAGAACAAAGACCTTAAGAAAGCATTTAATCAAATCATGATGGCCGAAGATCTGTACAAAGAAATGGGCTGGAGTTTTTAATGAAAAAGAAAATGGATAATTTAGGATTTGCGACGCGCGCCATTCATGCGGGCCAAGAGCCGGACCCAACGACGGGCGCAATTATGACACCCGTTTATTTGACATCGA
Organism: Pseudobdellovibrionaceae bacterium; assembly: GCA_043779185.1. GTDB lineage: Bacteria > Bdellovibrionota > Bdellovibrionia > Bdellovibrionales > Bdellovibrionaceae > JAYWDA01. The sequence goes on along the minus strand of JAYWEQ010000055.1, from coordinate 28,710 downwards.
CTTATGTTCAAGAGTCTCCGGGAGTTCATAAAGGTTGGGAGTATTCTCGAACTCACAATCCGACAAGGAAAGCCTACGAAAATTGTATGGCTAGCCTTGAGGGCGGCAAGTATGGATTTGCTTTTGCCTCGGGTTGTGCGGCGACGACAACGATCATGCATATTTTAAAGCAAGGGGACCATGTCATTGCCGGGGATGATATGTACGGTGGAACTTTTAGATTGTTTGATAAAGTTTTAAAAAATAATGGGACTGAATTTTCTTATATTGATTTGACCAAGCCTGAAAATTTTAAAAATGCCGTCAAGCCAAACACAAAGCTTGTGTGGTTGGAAACTCCGACCAATCCGACTTTAAAATTAGTAGATATTAAAGCGATTGCTGCGATGGCCGCACAAAAAGGGATCATCACTGTCGTCGATAACACTTTTATGAGTCCCTATTTTCAGCGGCCCTTAGCACTGGGGGCTGATATCGTTGTTCACTCTGCAACAAAATATATTGGCGGCCACAGTGATGTTGTGGGCGGTGTTGCTGTTACCGATCGTTCGGATTTGGCTGAAAAATTGGGTTTCTTAAGCAATTCGATGGGTGGAATCGGTTCCGCTTTTGATGCTTTTTTGTGCTTACGAAGCTTAAAAACGCTGCCACTTCGGATGAAAGCCCACGAAAAAAATGCGATCGCTATTGCCGACTTTTTAGAAGGTCATGCAAAGGTCGACAAGGTGATTTATCCGGGTCTGAAGTCGCACCCACAGCATTCTTTAGCAAAAGAGCAGATGCTTGGCATGGGTGGGATGATCACTTTTTATATCAAGGGCGGCTTGGTGGCGGCTCGAACCTTTCTTGAAAGCGTGAATGTTTTTGCCCTGGCGGAATCCTTGGGCGGAGTTGAATCACTGATTGAACATCCGGCCATCATGACGCACGCGTCCGTTCCGCCAGAGATGCGAAAGAGCTTAGGAATTGATGATTCGCTGATTCGCTTGTCTGTGGGAGTTGAGGATCTGGAAGACCTTTTACAGGATCTGAAACAGGCATTTGATAAGATCAAAGGTTGACTCATTTGACGCCTAAAGGTAACTAAGATTTCCGCGCGTGGCCAGGTAGCTCAGTCGGTAGAGCAGAGGACTGAAAATCCTTGTGTCGGAGGTTCGATTCCCTCCCTGGCCACCATTTAACTCTATGGTTAATTTCTGGATGAGTAGTTTTTAAGGGCTTCGACTTCTTTACGAAGTGCCCCGCGGGCGTCTCCGCTAGGCGCTGTGCCCAACTGGGATTCAACTTCTTTAATTCTTTCAGCATAATCCAAGGATTTATCAACTTCGGCTTTTTGTTGAAAGGCTTCTGCCCTTAGAATGCCACCGCGATCAGTCATCGGGTATTCCATCGAAGACAGTAAAGCGTCGTATTTAGCGATATCAAGATTAGAAACAGCCAAATAAGCATTATCAAAAAAAAGTTTCGTTTGGGCGCGCTCATTTAAAGTCGAGATATCAGCTTTACTGATTTTATTAAAATCAAATTCAGCGTCGATCGATTTTTTAATCGCTTCAAGTTTTGATTTAGCGTCGTTTAAGCTGGCTGGAGGCTCACTCAGATGCAGATCTTTCTTTAAACTTTCAGGCGCTTTTGAAAATATTGTCGAAAAATTAACTTTTGCGCCAGGGTTCATTAAATTTTCTAAAACTTTCTGTTGGGACCTAAACTTCACGGCCTCATTCAACTGCTGAGGGATTTGAAAGTCGCACTCTTTTTTTGCTAGCACACTGACTTTGGAAACATCTTTTAAAGGGCAACTTACATTGGATTGGCTGCTTTCAACACACTTCATATATTCGATCGCAACTTTGACTTTTTCGGAGGTGCCGGCGCAACCTAATTTGTTAGAAAGGTCACTTGACCCTTTGCTGGAAGAGATAAAAATTGGTGAGGAACTTTTCGGAAGCGTCAGGCAGGCCGCTGTTCCATAGGTGCTATTTTTTGGAGAAATAGCCTGAAACTTATTGATCGCCTCCTGAGTGGAGGTTGAAGCTAAGATAGATTTTTCGGCGTTCATCGCCTTTCTAATAAAAGTATGACCGCTGGGATTGTCTTTCAGAAACCCCGTATTTTCATAACCGACAATATAATTAGCGTTAGGAAAAGCTGTCTTCCAAACACCACCAAGGTCCTCAGGAATCGCTGACCGGCAGCCCAAAAGGTAAACCGACGAGACCTGATCGCGCCCCTTTAAAGACTTAACGGCCTCCAAGAATCCGTCGACTGGAATATTTCCAAATTCACCATAAAATTGTGACGAGTGATCGTTATCCTGCCGAACATGGTGACCCGAAACCATGACTGAAGAAACTGTTCCTGCGGGCAACGAAGCAAAATCTTTTTGCAAAGCATCGACGTTATAAACTTGGTCAGGTTTTTTTTTCTGTTCTTTTAAATTTAAATAATCAGATTGAATTTGCTGGCACCCATCCGAAGATGAATTTTTACACTTCTGCTCATAAAGTTGGGCTTTGACCTGTATTTTGTCATCTAAGATCGCGTCGGCGTCAGCTCGGCTGACATAATTTCCATGCTCTAAAGGCAATAAAATCAGTTTTTCCGGTGGCTTTCTTTTAGCCAGTTCCGCTCGAACCACAGCAATTTCTGCAGCCACGTGATTAAGATCGACAAAGATCACATCGGCGGAAGCCGCCGTCGGCAAAATAAAAAGAAAAGCTAACAGGTTCATCATTTGCTGTAAACCTCAGAAGCCACCCTACGAGCTTTGCTTAAAGAAGATTTTGAAATAGCAGGATATTTATTGGCAAATGTAGACTCTGTCAGAAAGCGGCTGTCATAAATAAAATCGAGAGCATCGACTTTCTTAAAATCTATAAAGGGAGCGATTCTCTCATAAATAAGAATTGTTTTTTGATGAAAATCCACCTGTGATTGGTCGAAACTTCCGACCTGAGCAGAAAGAGAACTGCTTTTTAAAACTTTCTCTGCCGTTGAATTCAATGGAATCACATCAAATTCCTTGGCGAGCGCACTTTGGCTGAAATGCAGTGCTAGGCTTAAAATAGCAAAAATCATAAAACTCTCTTTACCTGCGATCATAAATCATTATAGCCAGAGTTTTGTCTTCACGAAACTAGGGACTGAACAAGCTCGACCATCATCCTGAGGCGGTCCAATGACACTTTGGGTTTCAGGGGTTTTTCAAGCAGCTCAAGATCTCGAAATACCAACGCTGAAGTTCAGGTTGCAACTGATTGCCTGCGGTCATTTGCTGAGGAGTTTGAACATAGGCCCCCGAAGGAAGGTTCTCTTCAGAGCAGCCCACGACCCATTGCTTAGTGCTCTCGGGATGAAACTGAAAACCAATGGCATTTTGACCCCATAAAAAAGCCTGATGTTCACAGGCCTCCGAGCTTGCAAAACGAAAAGCTCCTTTCGGAGTTTCAAAGGAATAACCGTGATACTGGAAAGGCGTTAAAATATTTAGTGGAGTCATCTTGAGGGTGGGCGGTAACTTTAATTGAACAGGCCACCAACCAACCTCCCAGGTTTTATGTTTTCCAACATGGGCTCCTAACGCCTCGGCCATCAGTTGTCCACCAAGACAAAGACCGACCACTTTTTTATTTTTTTCTATGGCTGATTTAATAAAATCTTTTTCGGCCCTCAGCCAAGGATACTGATCTTCTTCGTCAACATTCATTTCGCCACCACAAATGATTAAAAAATCAAAACTGTTTAAGGATGGCAAAAGCGCATTAGCTTCGAAAAATCGTGTCACCGTGAAAGGGATATTTTCAGACCGCAACCACTCAATTGTCGATCCTGGGGTCGTGCTCCGTGTGTGTTGAAGAATGTGGGCCTTCATTTTCGAACCACGAAGCTCAGTTGTCGACCGGCTTGATCTTTATCGCGTCGGAAAGAATGAAAACGAAGATCAGAAAAAGCATCTAAGAGCAAATTAAAAACTTGATCGGTAGGAATTTCAAATTCCGAGATTTGCAATTTCACGATAGCATTTAAGTCGACAAGAAATCTTCCGTTTAAATTCGAATGGGAGATCCAAGCTTGGGCTGAGGGATCAATCTTTAAACTTGAGGCCATCAACTTTGAACAAACGTCTTCTTCTACCTCGAAACTGTTCTGATGAATATGGGGTCCAACGATCACAAAAATTTCTTCGGCGTTGGCACCCTTTGAGACCAGTTGTTGGATAGCGCGCGGAATAATTCGGGAGGCCACGCCCCGCCAACCGGCATGCAGAGCCATCACTGTCATTGAATGAGGATGAACAATTAAAATGGGAGCACAGTCAGCCGTTGCAATCAGCAGGGCCGCTTTTTTTAAATTGGTGGAGTGGCCATCGGCTTCAACGAGGGGTCCTTCAAAGTTTTCCCAATTGTGCAGTTGATCGCCATGAACTTGTTTAATTTTTAAGAACTGATACTGAGGGTAAATTCTTTGTAAATTCTCAAGACTTGAATTTTTTTTCCCAAAAAAGAAAAAGAAAGCTGGGAAATTAATTTCAAATCCTATATCTGTTTCTTTGATAAACATTCTATAGCCCCCAACCATGAATTAACTTTAAATCTTCCTCCGGCCAATCTTTTTTGAAAAATAGTTTTTCACCAGTCTTGGGATGTATAAACCCGAGCTCTGCGGCATGAAGATAAAACCGGGGAAGTTCCCTTTTTGACCCATACAAAACATCTCCAACGACAGGGGCCCCCATGTCTGAAAGATGCACACGAATTTGGTGGGTTCGACCTGTTTCAAGCTTTAATTCCATATAACGAAGTTGAGCATGAGTTTTCAAGGTTTTGAAATGGGTTTTCGCCCATTTGCCGATCTCAGGAGCGGGGTCATTAGCCGTTAATATTTTTTTGCTTTTTGGGTCGCGCAACGAAGCAAATTTTTTGCGATGGTTGGGATGGCGAGCCAAATAGCTTTCATAAGAGCCCGCCGAATTCTTCAATTTTCCTTCAACCACAGCAAAATATTTGCGATCAATGCTTCGATCTTTAAACTGCTGGGCTAAATTCCCATGACTGAAGTTATCTTTTGCGATGACTAAAAGGCCGCTGGTTTCTTTATCGATTCGATGGACCAAGCCAGGACGATCGACGGCCGATCCCTCTGAAAGATTTCCTGTATGAGCAATAAGTGCATTCACCAAAGTATCAGTATAATGTCCCGCCGCCGGATGAACAACCATACCCGCAGGCTTATTGACGACAAGGAGGAAGGCGTCTTCAAATAAAATATCTAGTGAGTAGTTCCAAGGTACAAGTTCTGTCGGCGGAGGGGGTAGAATTTCAACTTCTAAAATATCTTTGCTTTGTAAAACATAAGACGCTTTAGCCAATTTTCCATTGACCTGAGTCGCCTGATTTTCAATCAGCAAAGCCGCTTGCGAGCGCGAATTAACTTCTGGCAGAAGGGCCAAGGCTTTATCTAAGCGAAGACCGATCATTTCAGCGGGTAGTGATTCCAATCGGATTTTTTTCGATGACATGCTTATTTTAGTTTAGCTTTATGTTTTGCCATGTAGCTGTCAGTGACGATTTTTTCATTCAGATCAAGCTCTCGGCAAAGTTGAATAATATAACCGCGCACAAAAACCACAGCAGGTAAGTTTTCAGAGTCCATATTTTCGATGGCTTTGACGTACCAAATATTAATTTTAGTTCGTTCGCACATTCTTTCCAGAGTGATATTTTTGTACTCACGAACTTTTTTAAGAAGTTCTCCATTCCAATCTTTGGTTTCTTTGATTTCGTGTTCAAAAACTTCATTAGGTTTAAAGGTCGGCTTTGCGGTCAAAGATTTTGCTTCGGGGAATTGTGCTTTGCTGGCATTCAGGATGGCTTCATAGGTTAAATCTTTAGCAATGTCCTTTGTGGGACCTTTAGCGCCTAGAAGTCGCTGGTCATAAACTCCACGAAGTGTCTTATTGCCAATCACCGAGAAAGCTTCTTCGATTAAAGTTAAAAGCTCGCGGGCTTCATTCTCAGAGAAGATTGTATAAATCGCAGGATTGTCACCGGAGTAAGTCAGCTTGGCTCGCTCGTAGGCCGTGGTGACTTCGTGTTGAGCCGCATTTGTGCCCACTTCTAAAATTTCGTAATAGTTATATCGATTCGTAGTTATCATCCGTAGTATTATATTACGGCGCGGAGCTCACTAGGATCAATAAGATGTTTGCAGATTGTTAAGAACTGTCCCGCTAAGGGAGTAAATGGTTGAGCCACTAAAACCGGTTCTCTGTTTCGAACCGACTGCCACACCGCATTGTCGTAATCAACGGCGCCCATATAATCAATACCAAGGTCGTAATATTTATTACAAACACTTTTCATGCAGTAACCCAAATCAATATTGGATTGGCTTCGGGAAGAGTTGATCATCAGTCGCACCGGTGAGGTCGTCATAGAATCAAAAAAGTTGCTTTCAAAGCCAGGATTTTCTTTTAAATAGCCGCGGAAAGAGAAATGCGATCCTAAAACTTTTTGACGATGATCGCGCAAGGTCTTAATCAATGTTGCAAAGGCCTGGGGTTGGCTTCCGTCTTGAATCGAATGGCAAATAAAGGATTCAATAAAGCGGTAAGTTTTTTCAATGCTTGTTGGCTCGGGAGTCGTGATAAGAATCTTTTCCTGGGCCGCTTTAAAAATTTGCAAATGACTTTCGGTACTGCCAGGCCCCAGATCCACAAGAACAAAATCAGCTGAGAGGCCTTTGATATCAGAAATTAGTTTTTGAACCTGACCGGAACTAAACTCAGTCGGACTCCAGGCGTCCCAAAATCCTTGAACATAAGAGAGGTGCGGATAAGGAGACGAGATCAAGGCTTCACTTAAAGTTTTTGAGCCTTCAAGATAATGGCGAAGACTTGTGTGGGAGGGCTCAACGCCCAAGGCCGTATGAAGATTTGCGCCTGTTAAATCCAAATCAATAATAACAACAGAATGTCCCAATTTTGAAAGAGTTAAACCCAGGCTAGCAGAAATAAAAGTTTTACCAACGCCACCTTTTCCAGAGGCCACCGCCCACAACTGAGCCTTTGATTTTTCCTTTTGAACTGTCATTTCGTGAAGCCGCATACCCGAAGTAACCCTTTGTTAAAGCGAGGTTATAAAAATGCCTCGTTTAGTTTCCTCGGCTTCGGAGGCGCGAATATAAAGGGGTACAAATGAATTCCAGTCCAAGGTCAAACCCTTCTGGACTTGAGTTGTTGCCAGCAAACCAAGCGTTGATGCCATGGGTTCATCAGAAAAGTTCGAATCTCTGTACATAAAATGTGAAATACTTTCCGGAAAAAAGCCTTCGTAGCTGGTGAAGCCATCTCCGACGATCAAACATTTTTCAGTCAAAACGGAAGCTAGACTTTTGACCGGGATCACTCCTGGACCAGAGATAAACTCTGGAAAAGAGGCCACATTTTTAAACAACCCGAAGTAAACCATATTTTTATAAGCGTTCACCATTGAGAAAACGGGCCATTCAGAGCCTGGATTCGACAGCAATTTTTTTTGAGCGGTCGCTGCCGCAAGAAGAGTCAAAGAATCGATCGCGACCATCGGTTTTTGATAGCTGTAAGCCAAAGTTTTTCCGACATTTCCAGCGATTCGCAGGCCGGTAAAACTGCCGGGTCCTTTTCCGACGGCGAAGCAATCAATCTGGGCCAGTGAAACGCCGCCGATTTGCAAAACTTCTTCGATAAAAGTGTTTAAAACTTCGCTGTGGGATCTTTGTTTCCGAGAAGATTTTTCGGCAATGACTTTGCCATCAATGACTAGAGCAGCACTCCCCATGAGAGTGCTGGTTTCTAGAGCCAAGATCTTCATTAATGAACGCCTAAAAAGCGAGTGATATCATTAAAAAGAGCAAACACCATCAGACTCATTAATAAAACAAGTCCTACCTGCTGCGCCATTTCCATTTTCTTAAGGCTCATGGGAGAACCCTTCACCGCTTCAACAAAGTAAAACACCAAATGTCCACCATCCAACACCGGGATCGGCAAAAGATTTAAAATAAATAGATTCACAGAAATAAAGGCCATCATCTGCAAAAATTTATCAATCCCGAGTTTAAAAGTTTCACTGGCGGCTTGGCCAATCGATAAAACGCCACCAATATTTTTTGGCGAGATTTTATTTTGAATTAGTCGTAAGAAGCTCATGACCATCATGACAGAAACATCCACCGTACGAGTGACGCCACGAACGAGCGCAGTTCCTGGGTTGCCAGCTTTAACAATGACGGGCTCGATATCTGCGTAATTAGCCATCGGGTAAACGCCGATCGTGTAGCGTTTGTCTTCTGTTCCATTGGCACTCATCTGCGAAGTCATGTTTGGCTTAATTTCTAAAGCTAAAGGCTGACCATTGCGGAGCAGATCAAATTTTAAAAATTCTTGCGGAGGCCCTGGGAAATTTTTAATGGCTAACACAACATCTTCCCAAGATGACATTTTTTTACCATCGATGTTGATGACCTGATCACCCTTCTGCAAACCGGCCATTTCAGCTGGAGATTTGGGAGCGACTCGCGAAATAAACATTTCTGAGCTTTCAATTTTCAGATCATTTAATGAATAATTTTTAACTCGACCACCGGCCGAAGTGACGGAAACTTTTTCTGTTTTTTCCATTTTATCATCAAGAAATCGATCGACTTCCAAAGTCAGCGCTGTGGAAGCAGACACTTGCTGAAAAGCAGGGTCCACTTCGCGCCAAAAATTGACTTTTTGTCCATTAATACTGACCAAGCGGTCGCCAGTTCTAAGGCCCACCTGATAAAGCGGGGATGCCGTGTCGACGCCAATAAATGTTCCACGAGCAAAGATATTGATTCCTTCAATTTCACCTATGGTGTCATCCATGGTCAGAATATTTGGATTTGGTTTAGCCGCCACCTTGGCTTTCACTTCAGTTTTTGTCGACAAAGGAGCTCGATCAACTTGAACAGAAATTTCTTGGTTTTGGTGTTTATTTAAAAACTTATTAAACTCTTCAAATGTTTTTAAGGCTTCGCCATTCACAGAAGTGAAAACATCACCCGAGCGAAATCCCATCGCATAAGCCGGTGTTGTTGTTTCGATATCTCCTAGCATGGGTTTATGCATTTCTTCGCCCATCAAAGCCAAAACAGAAAAGATCAAAGCTGCAAATAAAAAGTTCATCAAGGGACCTGCCATCACAACAGCGATTCTTTGAAAAACATTTTTATGATTGAAAGAATATTTTTTTTCTTCGTCTGAAATCTGATCGCCGGGCTGTTCGCCAAACATTTTTACATAACCACCAAGGGGAATGATCGAAAGGCAGTAGGTGGTATCGCCTTTTTTATGCGAAAATATTTTTTTCCCGAAGCCTAAACTAAAAACTTCGACGCGAACTCCACACCAACGAGCCACCATAAAGTGGCCCATTTCATGAACAAAGATTAAGATTCCCAAAAGAACAACAAAAGGAACCACCGCCACAAAACCCTGTTGAAACCAAGATATCATCATTTCCATTTAATTATTTTAGGATTCTCTGAAGGCAGTGACCAGAAAAACCAGCAGTTCCTAGACTGCACGTATCTAACATTATGAGTTATTGTTCTTTTAAATTTGTTTAATGCTATTTGGCAGGCTGATTCAAAGGTTCTCTAGTAAAATACTTCCCAAGTAAATGACTGGACAAGCAAACAAGACGCCATCGATCCGGTCTAGGACGCCGCCATGGCCGGGCATAATTTGTCCGGAATCTTTAACTCCTGCGACGCGCTTTAATTGGGACTCAAAAAGATCACCCAGCTGCCCAGCGACGGCCGTTAAGAGGGAAAGTAAAACTATATAAAGGACCGGAATATGCGGCAAAAAATAACTTATGACGAAACCCATGGCAGACGATGAAATCAGTCCCCCGACCGACCCCTCAAGGGATTTTTTTGGTGAAATCGTGGGCATTAGTTTTCGTCGGCCAAAATTAACACCGGTCGCATAGGCACCAATATCCCCAGCAAAGACGACCAATAACAGCATCAAGAACCAAATAATACCATGTGGTCCATTTAAAATTAAAATTGGAAAGGACGGTAATAAACCCATGTAAAGAAAGCCCATCATGCCTTTGGCTTGAAAATGGGTCAGTGTTTCTAAATCTTCAAATTTGTAATGCGTGACAAGACTGATCAGGCAGAAAAAAACTGAAAATAAACAAAAAACAGATCCGCTTAAGTGGGGGTAAAGACTTGAGAGAAAAAAGATGGTCACCAGAAAAACATAAAATGCGGTGCGATTAAGTTTTGAGTCTTCAGGTTTAAATAAAAGCTTCATCAGCTCAAAGCCACCAACAAAAACACCAAAAACAGTGAAAAGCTTTAAACCATTATTTCCTAGAAAATAATAAAGCCCGATCAAAATGGCCACAGCAACTAAAGCACTAAGAACCCTAGTTACGAAGCTTTTCATCAGAGAGTTGCAGCTTTCCAAAGCGTCGCTGCCTTAAAGAGTAACTTTCAAGAGCTTGATACAGATCAGATTTGGTAAAATCGGGCCACAGGGTATCGGCAAAATAAAATTCAGAGTAAGCGGCTTGCCACAATAAAAAGTTCGACAGCCTTTTTTCTCCGCTCGTCCGAATGATCAGATCAGGATCTGGCGTCGGGTAAGTGGACAAATGTTCCTGCACCACCAGCTCATCAATCTCAGAAATTGTGATTTCCTGCCGCTGAACTTTTTCTGCGACGGCCTTTACCATTTCTGTGATTTCCTGCCTAGAGCCATAACTTAATGCAAAAACCAATCGCAAGCCGCTGCATTTTTCAGTGGCTAGCATGGCAGATTCGATGGCACGGACGGTGTCGGTGGGAAGATTTTCAAGATCGCCAATGATACTGAAGCGAATATTTTCTTTCACCAGATTTTCAGTTTCACGGGCCAGATATCGTTTTAAAAGTTTCATCAGCAAGCTGACTTCTGTTTGAGGCCTGAGCCAATTTTCAGTGCTAAAAGCATACAAAGTTAAATATTTAATCCCCAGCCTTGAACACTCTGTGATCATTTTTTTTGCGACGCGAGTGCCCTTAATATGCCCATAGGTGCGAGGCTTATTGCGCATGCGAGCCCATCGGCCATTGCCGTCCATGATCATCGCTACATGTTGGGGGATCTTTGCTGCCGTCACATGATTCCTATTACATTGAAATAATGCTTTTTTCTTTTTCGTCAGCGACGACGTCTACTTTTTTAATATAATCGTCCGTCATCTTTTGAATTTCAGCTTCCAACTTTTTATTTTCATCTTCACTGATCAATTTATCTTTCAAAGCTTTTTTAACTTCTTCATTGGCATCCCTGCGGCCCATACGAACGGCCACCCGAGCTTCTTCAGCGATTTTTTTAACTTGTTTTGCAAGGTCTTTACGGCGCTCTTCTGTCAAATCGGGGACTTTTAAGCGAATCACTTTTCCATCATTCATGGGGGCTAAGCCCAAATCAGATTTTACAATGGCTTGTTCGATTTCTTTAAGAATGGCCGCTTCCCAAGGTGCGATCATAAAAGACTTCGCATCCGGAGTTGAAATTGAAGCCACCTGGGACAATGGCGATAAAGTTCCGTAGTAATTCACCTTTACGTTATCCAGCATTGAAACTTGCGCGCGACCGGTGCGAACTTTTTTTAATTCGTCCGCCAAGGCTTTTAACGATTTTTCCATTTTTTCTTGAGTTGTCTTTTTTAAGTCAGCGATCATGATTCACTCCTCAAATTTAATGGACCAGGGTCCCGATATTTTCACCCATGACTGCTTTAAGGATATTCCCTCGTTTGGTCAGGTCAAAGGTTAAAATTGGAAGTTTGTTGTCCATACAAAGGCTGATGGCTGTTGAATCCATCACTTCAAGGCCTTGATTTAAAACTTCAATGTACTTAATTTTATCATATTTTTTTGCATCGGTATTTTTCATGGGGTCTTTGTCATAAATGCCATCAACCTTTGTCGCTTTCATCAACACCTGAGCATTGATTTCCATGGCTCGAAGGCTGGCCGCCGTATCTGTTGTAAAATAGGGATTGCCAGTGCCAGCGCCAAAAATCACCAAGCGACCTTTTTCAAGATGGCGCATGGCTCGTCTGCGAATATAAGGTTCAGCAATTTCAGCCATCGCAATGGCCGACTGCACACGCGTGGGAACATTCTGTTTTTCTAAAGCGTCTTGTAAGGCCAAAGAATTAATCACCGTCGCCAGCATTCCCATATAATCAGAGCTAGCGCGATCCATACCTTCAGCTGAAGCGGCTATTCCTCGGAAGATATTGCCGCCGCCGATCACTAAACCAATTTCAACACCTGCGCGATGCGCCTGGGCCACGTCTTCGGCAATGTGCTGGATGACTGACGTATTGATGCCAGTTGATTGTTTTCCAGCCAGGGCCTCGCCGCTCAGCTTCAGCAAAATTCGCTTGTAAGCAGGTGTCGTCACCAATTAGTGCCCCTTCGTCTGAGCAGCCACTTCAGCCGCAAAATCAGTTGTTTTCTTTTCGATGCCTTCACCCAGTTCATAGCGGGCAAAACGACGAATTTTCACTTCGCCACCGACTTTTTTTGCAGTTTCTTTCATATAGTCAGAAACTTTTAAATCTGGGTTTTTAACGAAAGCTTGGTCTAATAAACAATTTTCAGCCAAAAACTTACGAATCTGACCTTCAACGATCTTATCGATCATTTCTGGTTTTTTGCCTTGCTCTAAGTTTTTAGCTTTTAAAATTTCTTTTTCTTTTGAAACAACAGCCGCCGGAATTTCTTCGCTAGAAATTGCCATTGGATTCATCGCTGCAATATGCAAAGCCGCATCTTGCGCAAAGGTTCGCAAATCAGCACTCGCTAAAGCAGACGCCGGAGCGGCCACTTCAATTAAAACCCCAATTTTACCTTCGCCGTGCACGTAGCTGTGCAGAATTCCATCACCCTGAAGTTCATACTTCTCAGTCCGACGAACCACGATGTTTTCACCAATTTTAGCAATGATTGTTTTTAAAGCGTCGCCGACAGTTTGAGCTGTGTTTTTTTGGTAAGGCTGATCTAAAACTGGGCCTGTCGCTTTTGTCGTGGCCACATGGTCAAGAATAGATTGCACGAATACTTTAAACTCATCATTTCTAGAAACAAAATCAGTTTCTGAATTCACCTCAGCAACGACAGCCATCTTGCCACCCGCAACAACCGCTGCGGAAACAAGGCCTTCAGCCGCGACGCGACCCGATTTTTTAGCAGCGGCCGACAAACCTTTTTTACGAAGCCATTCAACAGCAGCTTCGAAATCACCCTGAGATTCCTCAAGAGCTTTTTTGCAATCAAGCATTCCAGCATTTGTTTTTTCTCGGAGTTCTTTAACCATAGAGGCAGAAATCGACATAGCAAATCTCCTTAAAGTTTAAATTTAAGCGGATAACAGTAGAAGGAAAACGGGCTGATTACTCAGCCGCGTCGTCTTTTGCTGCTTCTTCGGGGCCATTATCAAGTTCAGCTTGGATTTCAACATCCTCAGCGGTTCCTGCAGCCACCAGTTTGCGGGCTTTAGTTGTCTTAACAACAGTCGGGCCGGCTGACTTTTTAACTTCAGGGCGTGCTGTTGAAGCTGCTGCCGCTGGAGCTGATGTACCAGCTCCAGGTGTTCGGCTGCGGCGCTTAGGAGCATCATCTTTGCCAGCGGTTCCCGCATCCTTAACATCATCAGCTTTATCAGTTTGTGAACGGATTTTAGCATCATAAAGCTTGGCGCCTTCGATGTAGGAATCAGCAATCAAATTAGCAAATAACTTAATCGATCGGATCGCATCGTCATTTCCTGGGATTGGAAACTCAATCTCTTCAGGATCGGCGTTGGAATCAGCGATCGCAACAACTGGGATGCCAAGGCGTTTTGCTTCAGCAACTGCAATGTGCTCTTTTGGCAAATCGACAACGAACATCGCCGAAGGCATGTCCTTCATTTCACGGATACCGTTTAAGTATTCGCTCAGTTTTAAATATTCTTTTTCTAAACGAGCGCGCTCTTTTTTAGTGAAAAAAGTGGTTTCGCCTTTTTCGCGCATTTGATCAATTTTACGAAGGCGATCGATAGATGCTTTGATGGTTTGGAAGTTTGTTAACATTCCACCCAACCAACGCTTCGTCACATAATACTGACCACAACGTTGAGCAGCTTCCGTGATAGGCTCGATAGCTTGTTTTTTAGTTCCAACGAAAATGATCGTTCCACCGCTAGCTGCGACGTCTTTGACGAAATCAGCGGCTTTTTGGGCGCGAATCACAGTTTTTTGAAGATCGATGATATGGATGCCGCCTCGTGCTGTGTAAACGAAAGGCTTCATCTTAGGGTTCCAACGTTGGGTTTGATGTCCGAAATGAACTCCGGCGTCCAACATCTCTTTCATAGTCACTTGGGCCACTTAATCCTCCTCTGGTTAATAACGGTGCAATCATAATTGATTGAAACCGCAGGGAATTTTGACGCTCCCTTAGCCTCCTTCCGGCAGAGCCCTAGAGTGGATAACTCTGGGGATAAGCCTCTTGTTTGCCGTCTCCAAGTCGTAAAAAAGTGGAAACTTTAAACTTCGAGGACCAGTTGCGTGCCTGGAAGTGTGTAATAGTGGGTATTCGGATAACACATGGCCTCGCGGGGGGCAAATGAAAAGCCCGATTTTAGACCTGAATTTTACACCTTTATTTGGACTGCGCCTTCCATTCGGAGCGCAGCAGTCCGAAGACAACCATATCGGCATACTGCCCATTGCGAAACATGTCCTTTTTCAGATATCCTTCCTGCGACATTCCGGCCTTGATCAACACCTTGCCAGAAGCAGGATTATAGGAAAGATGTCTCGAAGTAATTTTATTTAATCCAAAGTGATTAAAACAAAAATCAATTCCAGCAATGACAGCTTCGGTGCAATAGCCATTTCCCCAAAATTCCTCTCCGACCCAATAGCCGACCTCAGATTTCTTATGAGCCTTGTTCACTTCAAAACCGGTGCAACCGACAAGCTTTCCAGAAACTTGATCCTCTGCGGCCCAAACAACTCCATTGCCATTAGCAAACTGAATTGCGTGATTTGCAATCCAACTTTCCGCGGCGCCATCTGGATAAGGATGGGGAATGGTGGCTGTCATCTGCGCAACCTTAAAACTACCAGCCATCCGCTGAACTTCTGAGGCATCAGTCACAGAAAAAGCACGAAGCTTCAAACGACCAGTTAAAACTGGAGGGATTTTATTCTCGACAACAGGATCTATCACAAATGAAGTCTCCCACGGAATGGCGCCACACGGTGAATGAAATGCATTAGTTATCTTTTGCATTCTTTAATTCTCTTAATGGCACCTGCCGCGTAATGAGGAGATGTCCAACTAAAGCCTTCGACGTCAGGGCTTCCTCAACGACCCTCAACTAAAATTCCTTTTTCAACGCTCACATAAAATACTTCTGCAGGAACATAGTCTCGACCGCAGCGTTGCAGGGGAGCTTGTTCAAATGTTAAAGGCGCAAACTTAGTTTTCAATAGAAAATCTAATTTGGATTCACGATCACTTTCTTTGGGAATTATTGTAACGGCTGTGATTGATTGGTTTTTCGGATCCATTGAAATAGCTCCCCTTTGTGACCCAGCGAGATCATCGTAAACCCATAATTCATCGGGCGTATTTTTCAAATTTTTCCTGATGTCAGAAGGAGGCCCCAGTAAACTAATAACTTTCCCTGCGGAATCCCCAATTTTCAACAATTCAAACTGGCTTGGCGAAAGATCTTGAATTTTTTTTGACTGAACAGAGGAGCAGCCTGACAAAACAAAAATTAGAACTATAAAGCTATTTTTTTTTCATCTGAACAGTGCTCCTCAAATTTGATAATTAAAAAAGCTCATCTTGCCAGAGGCGCTTTAAAAACATCTTTACCGGAAAAACCTTAACTCCCTCTGAAACCAAGGCGCGCTCGCCGTCGTAGATTCCAAAAGCTTGATCGATCTTTTTTTGCTCCAATAAAGTGTTCAGGCCAAAAATAAAATCTGATTTCCAGGTCTTCGAAGTTTTAAGTTCAAGTCCGATTCTGTGTTTTCCCACCTCAATAACAAAATCTACTTCATTTTTTGAAGGAGTTCCCCAATAAGATATTTTCATCTTCTTTTGGCGGTAACTAGAGAAAGCTTTAAGCTCGTTCAAAATAAATGTTTCTAAAAAATATCCAATTTGGTGACTTTCTATTTCGCGGCTGAGGTTTCCGCTAAGGCCTCTGACAACGCCGGGATCAAAATAGTAATATTTTGGATTGTGCTTTTCTTTAATTTTTGCCCGAAGCTGGAGGGCTTCGACGCGATAACCAATCAAAGTATCTAAAATAACCGATAAATAACCCTCGACAGTGGATCTTCCACAGCCCACTTCACGGGAAATATTTGAGTTATTCCAGATTTGGCCATTCATAAGGGCAGAGACTTCTAAAAATCGAATAAAAGGCTCTAAGGATCTGACGATGGCTTCCTGCTTAATTTCTTCATTAAGGTAAGTTTGGACATAGGATTCAAGAAATTCAATTTTGTCTTTAGGTTTAGAAAGATTCAGAACTTCCGGCAGGCATCCATATTTAAGAATAGCTTGCAGATTAAAATCAAAATTCATTTCAGAACTGGTCACCGTAAAAAACTCACGAGTTCGCGCCCGACCCGCTAAAAGATTAGCGTTCATCTTTTTTAACTTTCGTGCTGAAGACCCGGTCAGCACAAATTGAATAGACTTGTGCTCTAGCATCAGATTTTGAACTTCATCCAAAAGTTCTGGCAACTTCTGGATCTCGTCGATCACAACTGATTTGGGTTTTTCAGCCAAAATCCAGGACTCTAAAAGGCCTGGCTCTTTCAGCAAGGCCCGGTAATCCTGAGCCTTGAGCAAATTCACCATCAAAGCTTTAGGAAACTGGGCCCTGACCCACGTGGATTTTCCGGTCCCGCGGGGGCCAAATAAGAAAAAGCTGTACTGGGAGGGAGCAAGCTCCCGGATAAATTGATTTTGTTGATCTGCCATTGTCTGCCATCCCTAACGTCAAATTTACCGTCATTTTGACGTTAGCACAATCACCAAATTGAATCTATCTCCAGAGAAAGAGAGCCATTTGGGTGGTCTAGCGGCCCAAATTTCCGATGAGCCCTTTCCCCGGCCCATTAATTTTGTTGCCAAATGGCAACCCAAGAATATTGTCGCCTCATTCTAGGACATAAAATTGATCCAAGCCAAAACGCAATTTATGACCGAAGAGATTATCGAAAAAGATTCTTCTAAGGAATACTTTCTAAGTCTAAATTGGAAGGTGAAATGCTCCCACCTCGATAGCATAAAGAATTGATGTACAATCACAATCGGCTTTCTTGCATGCCGCGCAAGTGATACCACTGTCCTTAAGCTGAAGGCGAAGAAAAGAAGTGCTTTCGCTAAGTTTTTTAAATCCTGCTTTTTCGAATAAATGTTTCGAATTATCTTTAGACCCACTCACCCAGCTTGTGCCAACAAGTGCTGTGCATCCATTGGCTATAAGGCATTCAGCTTGGGCCTTTGCCATTTGAAAACCGATTTTTTGTTTTCTAAAATCAGGATGAACTGCCAAGTTAAGAAACCAACCCAATGAATTTTTCTTTAAGTGCGTCACTGCACTTAAACCGAAAACCTCGTACTGACTAAAATCCTGTGAGCGACTGATGTTGCTAGCTGCAACGGCAATCAGTCTTTCGTTAGCGCGACCCACATGGACTACAAATTGAGGATCCTGAACCCATTTTTCAAAAATCTCGCTCTGATTGGGATGCACTCCAAAGGTGGAATTCATAAGGCTACAGATCTCAGTCAAATCGGACAAAGTGGCTTTGGAAATAATAAGTACAGATTTGATTACTTGCCTCTCAAGTTAGAGAAATTTAAAGCAGCGAATCGGTCTCAGCGGTGTTTTCAGCAGATGATTTATCAGAAACTTGCGCAGATTGAAAACCCATCGCTGCTAAAATCATCTGGGCTTGCAGCAGGCTGCCGACCCAGAATTTTTGCGTGTTAGCCGAGCCCGAGCCGATCCATAAATTTTGGATTTCGCCTAAAGTTTGTTGGCCGCTGAGTTTTAAATCACTTAACGATGAAACCAAGGGGGCCCAGCGAATGCGCTCGATTTTCATGTTCTCGAGGGATTCGGGGTAAGCGCGCTTAATTTGGCGTTTCATTTTCTTTAGCGCCATCCCAACGACTTCGCTTTCTTCTTCAACTTCGTCTTCGATAAAGGTAATCCACTGGGACGCTTGCAATGTTTGGCCGTCTTTTTCAATGGCGGTTTGGAATTGTCCCGCGCAAGGGCCTTGCTCATCTGGATTTGTACCTTGCAAGATATGAACGGCAGAACTTTCGGTCACTTGCGATGCGTGACATAAATCCAAGTACAAAGCTGAGCAGTAAGTATTTTTAGCCAATTTGGTGCGAGCTTTTTGAGTCAAAGCCTCATCCGGAAGAAGGCGAGCTAAGGATTTTACAGGTCCGCAATAAATAAAATTCAAAGCTTCGATAGTTTTTGCGCCATTGATTTTGATGGCTGTGACTTTATTTTCAGTCACTTCAAATTTTGTAACATAAGATCTTGGAATAAAGTCGCCTTGAAATTTTTGAATTAAAAGCGAAGCCCACTGGTGCGTTGGAATTAAAACTTCGCGTCTTTGAGAAGATGTGAAAAATTTAATTTCTTCGTAAAAAGTCGGATTATTTGCACCGAAGCCTAAAAATTCTTTCAGCTGACCTTGTTCAAAAGTCATCGGCGGAATTTCCCGTGCGGGACCTAAAATATTTTTGCAGGTCAGCTCTTCTAAAAAAGAAACGGCTTTTTTGGTCAGTTCTGTGTCGGGCATAAAATGAAAACCGTTCGAGATCATTCCTGTGGGAAACGAAATGGCTTTACAATCGTTCCCCGCAAAATCCTGGCTATCCACCAAGGCGACATTTTTTGTATTTTGCGACAGCGCACAAGCCAGCGCTAAGCTTCCTAAATCACTTCCGATAACAATGTAATCATAGACTTTCATACAACTAAGATCATCAAGATCCATGGATCTTGCAAGAGCAAAGTGGTTAAAGAGCACCAACGCATTTGATCAAAAGACGTAAAAATCCACGGACAAGGGGTTTGAGGCTGGAGTTCCTGTCCAAAAATTTGGCAAACAGGGGTGACACGCGATAATAAACTTGGACAAATTTTCGCCCAATTTCAGACTTTTGCAAATATTCATCACGATAAAATCTTAAGATCTGTACCTCTGGCGCCATTGGTGTCAGGAATGCTGACGTCGCGACAAAGCATCGGGGCCTTGTCAAAGAGGCCCCCTTTAAGAAGGCACGGATCACTTCGGGATGTTTTGCTTGCTTTGCAAAGGCTTGGGCTTTTTTAATAATATCAGGAAATATCGGAGTGAAGCGGATAAAGCTTGCCAGTTGCCTTGCTGCAATGGCCTGGCGATCTCCATAGCGATCACTTGAATCATAAATTCTAAGAAGATCCCAGTAAACAGAGGCGACGACCGTCAGCTCACTGGTTCGGGCGTTATCTTTAAACATTTCGGGTGTTAAATAAGAGCCTTTTTTGCACTGAAAAACAATTTCTAGAATTTTAAGATATTTTTCATAATTGGCGGCGGCTTCTGAATAATTTTTTTGGCTCATCAGACTGCGGGCTCGCCGTATTAAAAGCACTCGGCTTTTCCAAAGATGCAAACGATGTTGTTCGGCGGCGCGCTCTTGTTGGACTAAGACGCCGCCGGAATGGCTTTGCACGGATTTATGCAGTTCAGATCGACAAGGATTACAAACTTCGACGGGCGGCGCCTCGCCAGCATCTTGAAGTTTTTGAATAAGAACGGGATCTAATTTATGAAGCTCAGAAGCTTCGACCCCACACCGTGGACACTGCACCATTCCCTAATTATCTTAGAGCATTGCAATAGGGTCAACATCCACAAGAACTCGGGTGCCCTTCTCGACCCATTCCTGAGATCCCAAAAGTTGACGAGTCAGCTGATTTAAAGTTTTTGCCTGAGGTCCCTTTAACAGCACTTGGTACCTAAATAAATTTCTTAGGCGAGGTATCGGCGACGGAGCTGGACCTAAAATATCTAGACCCTGGTACGGCGGATATGTTTCCTGCAAGCGCTTGGCCCGCGCCACAAGGCGGTCGCAAGTGATTTGCACAGCGCTTAAATGCATCCCTTGGATACGAAAACTAATTAGTTTTCCAAAAGGCGGGTAATTAAAAGTTTTCCGATGCTCAAGTTCTTTTTCTGCAAAACCTTCGAAGTCATGCTTTTTTGCGTACTCAATACTTAAATGTTCGGTGTTGTAAGCCTGCACTAAAACCAGACCGGCGCCGTCTTCTTTATCAATGTGCCGCCCCGATCGACCGCTCATTTGGGTGATCAGTTGAAAGCTGCGCTCGGTGGATCTGAAATCAGGAAGATTAAAACCAACGTCGGCCAAAACTAAACCAACTAGATGAAGATTGGGAAAATCCAAACCCTTGGCGATCATTTGGGTTCCGACTAAAATATCGATCACACCTTTTTCCATATTTTCAATCAGCTCTTCAAGATCGGCGCGATTTTGAATTTCATCGCGATCAGCGCGAGCCACTTTTGAATAGGGAAATAATTTTTTAAGATCCAGTTCGACCTGTTCGGTGCCAAGACCTAAAGATTTCATTTCGCCGTCGTGGCATTCGCCGCAAACGGATTTAAAATTTTCATGATAGTCGCAATAATGACAAATCAAATGTGAGTTCGCATGAAGTGTCAGATTGATATCACAATTCGGACACTGCATGGTGTGTCCACAAGTAGGACAAATCACCAGCGGAGACAGGCCTCGGCGGTTTAAAAATAAAGCGACCTGTTTGTTTTTTTCGATGGTGGTTTGAATTTTTTTAAATAAGTCGACGCTCATCCAGTGCGGAAGGTAAGTAGGCCTTTTGTCGTCGCTTTCCCGCAAGTCGATCAGACTGACGGTTGGAAGATGACGATCGCCGACGCGATTTTTTAACGTGTGAAGTTGATAACGACCTTCTTTGGCGTTATTCCAGCTTTCTAGGCTTGGTGTTGCAGACCCCAATACAATCGGGCAGTCCAAAGTTTTTGCCAGCATAATGGCGCAATCCCTGCCGTGATATTTTAATTTTTCTTCCTGCTTGTAACTGGGCTCATGCTCTTCATCGACAATAATTAAGCCTAAGTTTGGCATTGGGCAGAAAAGCGCCGACCGAGCTCCGATCAAAATGCTTTTTCGGCCTTCGACAATATCCCACCATTGGGTCGTTCGCTCGCGGCCCGTCAGTTGCGAGTGTAATGCAGCGATGCGGTCTCCGAATCTTTCGACAAAGCGTTGAATTAGTTGCGGAGTTAATGAAATTTCTGGAACTAAAACCATTCCGGTTTGGCCCTTTTCCAAAATTTTTTCTAAAAGCCTGAGGTAAACTTCAGTTTTACCAGAGCCTGTCACACCAAAAGCCAGATGGACGTTAAAGCCTGGCTGAGCAGCGATATCTTCAAAAACTTTTTTTTGTTCAATGGTTAAATGCGGGCGCTGACTTTTTTCAAGGACGGGAATGACAGGTGGCCGGCTGGATTTTCTTTCCTTCGAAGCTTTCTTTAAAGGTGGAAAAGAAAGTTGAGTGATCAGGCCAATCGGATAAATATAATAACTAGAAATCCATTCAAGCCATTGCAAGTACTTATCCGGGAGCAAGGGAAATCCTGAATCCGTTTCCTGAACAGATTTAGAGTTTTCATAGGGCTCAGAGGGACCAAGGACCACGCCACGAATTATTCTTTGTCCGCGCCCGAGGGGCACAGACACTGTTTGTCCTCGGAAAAGGGGTCGCTCTGCAGAGCTAGAATAAGTCAGGGCCTCAAAAAGAGGAGCTTCGACCGCCACTTTCCAGTGGGAAATCCCACTCATCGAAACCTCGAGTAGAACTCCTCGATCAAAGTTTGCGCAGAGCTATCGGGGAGCGGCTTTATCGTGTAAGGAACATCTAAGGTGTTCGGTTGAAACATTTGGCTTGAATTTGCGACTTTCCCAGACACATTCAACAAGCGAATCGTCACGGTATTTTGATTCCATTGAACAGTTCTTAGTTTTGGAAGACTCAGCCCGCGCGCAAAAGGCGCATAATTTTCAGCAGTCACTTCAGCCTGCGAAGGAAAGCGAATTTTGCGAATCATAAACTGATCTTGTTCAACCCATAACCCAGGATTAAGTTCTTTTTGCTCGACAGCCGAGGGCTGTCCAAAAGCATAGCTGACGCTGCCTTCTGTGCGGGTCAATCGAACGAAGGATTCAGGGTCATACTTATATTCTTCACCTTTTTTAACGGCTGTCTTGCGAACCGCCAAGGGGACCGGCAAAATTTTTAGACTTTGCAACGAGGTGATTAAATTTTCTGTATTTCTAAAATGAAAATATTTTTCAACAAAGTCTTCAGAAATTTTTGAGGATTCTTTTTTGCCATTTTTAAGCTGCCACTTTTGGCCACCGACATAAATAAACTGAAAGTGAACTAAGTCCTTTAAATCTTTTGTTCCGGTCACGGTCAAACGCAGATTTCGCTCATTTTCAATCAGCCAGGTTTCCTTCAGGTAAATGGGCTCTGCGCCCATGGAAATCTGCACTTCTTGTTCGATCAAATAATTGCCTGAGCCCGCATTTTCTGAAACTCGGCCAAGAATCATTCGAGCGGGAGGAATATAAGCCCAAGCCATTTGTGAAATGACGATGGAAACAACAGGGACAAATAAAAATATCCAACGCATTTAGTTTCCTTTCAATCTTTCCGACAGTTTTAGAATATAATTCTTAAGCTCGGCGCCGACTTCTTTGTTTCTTAGGCCTAATTCAATATTAGCTTGTAAGTAACCAAGCTTATCACCAGCGTCGAATCTTTGGGCTTGGAAAGTCATCGCGTTAAGGCCGGATTTATGAATAAGCTCTTTCATACTGTCGGTCAGCTGGATTTCGCCATTCAATGTGGGCTTTGCATTTTTCAAGATATCCATGATCGAATTATCAAACACATATCGACCGGGTAAGGCCCAGCGACTTTTCGTTTCAGTGACCTTGGGCTTTTCAATCAAACCAGTGACTTTAAAAAAGCCCTCGTGCTGTTCTTCCACTTCAGCGACGCCGTATTTGGAGACGTCTTTTTCTTCTACTTTCATGATCGAAATAGTCGATGTGCGCGTTTGTTCGAAAGAGTGGACCAATTGTGAAGTCACATTGTCCTTGCCGTCCTCACCCATGGTGATTTCATCACCCAAAAGAACGGCAAAGGGCTCTTTTCCAACAATTGGTAATCCACAAAGAACGGCATGTCCCAGGCCAGAAGCATGTTTTTGTCGGATGCTGATAATATTAGCCATATCGCGAATTTTTGACAGACGCTCTAGAAGATGAAGTTTGCCGTCTTTAGCCAGGCGATCTTCGACTTCGTAGGAGGTGTCAAAAAAGTCTTCAATCGCATGTTTTCCCCGGCCAGCCACCAAAATAATATCCTCAATGCCGGCCTGAACGGCCTCTTCAACGACGTAGAAAATGATGGGGGCATCTACAATCGTTAACATTTCTTTTGGAACGGCTTTTGTGGCTGGTAAAAACCGAGTTCCTAGACCAGCGGCGGGGATAATGGCTTTTTTTACTTTCATCATGACTCTACCAATGCCAAACGTTTCATTTTTAGACAACTGTTTGATTTTAGAGGCTCCAATAAGACGGAATGTGTTAGCCTAATTTGGGGGATGTATGAGGCAATACCAGAAGTTTTCCGCGTGGATTACGGGATCACTCGCTTTATTTGCGATCCTTGTCACAGTTTTTTTCCAAAACTGCGGCAAAGCAGGCTTTGACGCTGACCCCGGTGCAGCTGATTTAGCTCTCAATACTTTGTCGACTAAAAACGCCGGTGCTCCTTTTGCCTTTGATACGACTTTTGATCAAATTTCTTATATGTCTTGCATCGGTGGAGATGCCAATAAGGATGCTTTTTATTCTATAAAAGCAGGCGGTTATGAAAATGGAGGCCTTAAGATTTCTGATGCCTTTATGGCCTATGCAAAAAGTAAAGTTCCAGCCATTTATCCTGCAGTAGCCCCGTCGGTCGCTCAGCTTAAGCAATATCTTTCAGAAACGCCTACCAATGTCGGCGCATCGCCGCAGATTTCTGTTCGCCTGCGCACAGACTTGCGCTCTGTGTTTAGTTCCAATGGTTCGGCCGGAGCCTATGGAATTGATTATTTGAATATTTTAATGGATCCAACGGATGATCGAATTATGGATCCGCTATTTTATAATACGGGTTTTACAAATTACTTTTCATTTGCGCCGTTAGAATCAAGAATTTTTGAAAATAAATTGGCCTACAACTCTAACGAATCCGCGGCATCACAGTTTCGAAAAACTTTGCGATCCCAAGGGGTCTTAGCTTTGACTTACGCCAGCAGTATTTCGGGTTCTGATCCTCGGGGCCTACAGCCCACTTTCAGCCGAGCTTCAGGACGAGGATACATTCTTGATTTTCGCCAAGCGGGAAGTGTGCCTTATAAGTATTCAACGGAAGCCGTGATGTCCACTGTCAATGAAATGGATTTATCAACCTCCGCGGCCTCAGGAGCATGGGCTTGTGCGGCTCTCGATCAAATTAAAATCGTTCGTGTTTCTGATCGCGCGATTTGTCCCATGGATGCGGCGACTCGCTTAGGGGATGCGGCTTACCGTCGTCGGATGCAGCGGATTCGCCGTCATTTGAAAGCCGAATATTGGGATGTCAGCATTGATAACGCCTGTGCCGTTCCAAAAGTCGGCGAATGTTACAGTGCTGATGCCGCTAAATCGGGTGTTGAATATAACGTCGGGGCCGCTTGTTACGATGGAGTGAATGCCGCCGATGGAGTTTATGGAGCAAGTCCTCCGCTGAAACGCTGTGCTCAGTACGTTAGCTTTTGCTTTCGTCAGTAAGCTATTTTTTTTGAATCGTGTATTCAGAACATAGGTTCATCAAAGTTTCTTTCTCATTAAACTGAACTGAAATCCCCCGCTTTTTCACCAAATCTTTTGGAATAAGACTTAAAGGAATTTTCTTTTTTGTTTCATCTAATTGGACAGCATACCTTAGAAAATCGTCTAATTTTTCTGACACTAAATATTCTGGAATCTCTTGTGGAATAGAAACTAATTTTTTTGAAAGCTTACTTTCGAAAGGTTTTAAATCAGTGGTTTTTGGCAGCAAACATTGCGGAAGAAAAGTCACTTTCAAAAGTTGATTTGACTTTGGTTTTACCGTAGAAATCTTTTCATCGACCGCTTTCCAAAGCAATAAAGGTTTGCCCGCAAGCAACGCTTTTTGCGCGCCATCATTGACCTTTTCTTGTAATTCTTTAAGAGCTTTATCGATAATTTTTTGGATCAAGGCATCGGCTCTTTTTTGCTGGTTGATCGGATCTATCGCGACTTCGCAGTCCGAGGCTTTTTTCATGAAAAACCCTAAATCAGGATTAGTTAAGCAAGAAAAGTTAGATCCAAAGCCAAAGCTTAACTTGGGGTTAGATCCAATGCGGTCATGCAATGCTTTTGTCATAGGCATTTCAACCGTAGCACTGACAACGCCATGCGCTTGGCCATCGGCTAAAATGAGCGGCGATCCTGAATTGCCTTTTATGATCGGGCAATTGGTGAGCAAAACCAGGGGCGATGTGTCTGATGTGAAATAAGGATTAATGATTGAATTTTGAATCGCTAGGCACTGGATTCGTCGAACAACCCCGTGACTGCCCTCGGGATCTGGATCCATTTTATAAATGGTGACTTTCGATTCATCGGGAAAGCCCTGTTGTGAAATTTCCAGAGGTTGTCTTCGGGGCATTGTTTTAAGTTTAATAAATGCATAATCGGGTTTCAGGGTGTCTTCCCCCAAAGGCGGAGATAAATACAGCACCCGGTCACACTCAGCCCGCTCTTCTGCTTTTCCGTCGCGGGAAGGAAAAATAAATTCTAAGCGGCCATGGCAGTCCGCCCCAGCCTGAGCTAAGTCATCCGGCAGACAGTGTAAATTCGTGGCCATCAGATCAGAACCAATCAGCGAGCTGGAGCAAACGCCCTGCGAATGCACCAGAGTGGCAAACCATTCGGGACAATCTTCGGGATTTTGACATTCGACCTTATAGTTGAATTGCGCCGAAAAGCTCTGGTAACATAAAAAAATTGAAAAGCAAAAAACGAGGTAACGCATGAAACTCCTGTTCGCTTTTATCACGACTTACTTTATCTCAAGTCTTGCGTACGCCCAAATTTATAATTCGTCGGTGACCAGTGCCACGGCTGGTTCCGGTCGAGCGGCCACAGACATCGGCGAGGCCAGCTTCCTCAATCCGGCGACTTTAGTCCATCAGCCCAACCGACAAATACTGATCTCGGAAGCTAAAGATGAATTGGCCATTGCGCTGTCTGAAAACAGTCGAGAGCTGATTTTCCCAGGCTCTTTAGGATATGTGCAAAGAAAATTGAATTCGCCACTAGATGCAGTGATGCACGATATGCGAGTCACTTTAGCAGAAACGATGGCTAGAAATTTAGCCTTCGGATTGACGGGCCATTATTATCAGGTGACCGATAAAAATGATCTTTATCAGCAAGCCAATGTTGATATGGGTTTAATTTATAATCCCCGCCCAGATTGGGGCTTTGCCGTTGTTGCCTATGATATGGCAGGCGGTCGTGAAGAAATGCCTTTAGCCTATCGGTTGACTCAAAAAACGGGGCTTGGCGCGAACTGGCTTTATCGGCCGACCATGCGGGTGCGCTTGGACGCCGTGTCGGCACCCAATAATAATTTCAGTAAAATGACCGGCATGCTGGGCTTCGAGAATTATTATAATCGCTGGATTGTGGGCCGCGTGGGCTACCAGGATGACACTTATACCGAGAAAAAGTCGGCCTCCCTCGGTTTGGGGCTGGATTTGCCGCGATTTTCTATTAATTACGCCTTTTCCAGCGAGCTTCCTAGAAATGCCAATGAAAGGCACTCGATTGACTTAGGTATTAAATTTTGATAGCTAAGACTCCTTGAACAGGGGGCCACATGGCATCTAAAACGTCGAAAACTGAGCATATCCGAAAAAGAAAAAAATCAACCAGTGGTCACAAAAGAAAAGCGGCTTTGAAAAACAAAGGCACTAGCAAATCTGCAAAAACTCTGTTCGGCGATAAATAATTTATTTAGCGCTTCGCTTGAGCAAGGCAGGCATTTCCTGAGCCCCGCCCTTTAAACTCCAGTTAAAAGCCATTTCCACCCAGCCTTCTTGGCCAGGGTAAAAGCGCCATTGCTTTAAAGCTTTCAAAGTTTTCCCATCCAAGTTTTTAAACCCAGTGGAATCGGAAAGTTTGAATTGGGTCGGCACACCTTCCGGAGTGACGTAAGCTAAAAAAACGACTTTTCCTTGGTGACCCAAAAGTCTTTCGTTTTGTTCATACTGAGGAAGTGGATTTCCAGGTCGTTGTCGCAAATCTTGGGCGTCCCGTACACCTGTCGGCGTTCCGTTGGCAGCGCCTTCAGAATCCTTACCGGTCCCGGCGATGTCTTTATCAGATTTTTCTTTCGCAGCAGCTTGTGACGCTTTTTCTGCTGAAGCGGCGGCGGCAGCAAGGGCTGCGGCTTGGGCCGCGCGTGCTTCTTTCGCTTCTTGGGCGGCCTTTGCCGTAGCGGCTCTTTCACTGGATTCAGCCGCAGCTATGGCTTGAGCATCCCGAGCCCGCTGAGAAGCATTGAAGGCGGCGATTTTTTCGCCTTCCATTTCATTTTGTTGGGCCATTTGATCGGCGACTTTTTCTGTTTCGGAAAGAGCCTCTTTATTTTGATCTTCCAAATCCTTAGCTAAGGCTAAAACTTGTTTTTTTTCCTGATGATCAACTTTTGCAAAATCCTTTTTTAAATCGTCGTCGTTAATATCATTTGGATCGATCGGCGCCGACTTGGATTCTGCCAACTGAGGAGTTTGAATATCATCCACGTTTTCGGGCAAGCTGACCGGTGATTCAGTTTGATAAGTTTGAACTTTTGAAAGGGCTGCGTTGGGAGTCGATTTTTTGACCGCGGCCGCAGGTGCCGAGATGGCTTTAGCCACTTGCTTGACCGCTTTCGATGGCATTGCGGGCGCCGGCGCTACAACGGGTTGGGAAACTTGAGCTTCGGTGGGCGCCGCCAGTTCAGATTTCACAGATGAGGTTGCGGCGGGACTGAGCGCCGCGACGGCACCCGAATTTAGCAATTCAATTTCAACAGGCTCATTTTTTTTATCTTCAAACATCTGTAAAGAAGCCGCGAAGGCGATCAACACAAAAAGTCCATGGATAAAAATACTTGTTGCCAGGAAACGACCCGATTTATCAGGGTAAAGCTCATCTTGCAGCTGCTTCCAAAGTTCGTAATTAAAATCTTTGGCTGCCGAAGATTTAACCTCTGTCTTGAAGTCCGCTGTAAAATGACCTTTGCCGTCTTGAGTGAGCTTAAATTTTTCCATGTATTCTCCCGCCGAAGACAGATACAAATCTCGGGCCGAATTTTAAGCGATCTTAGCTATTTAGAAGGGATTTCAGACGCAAAAA
>JAYWEQ010000054.1:0-10583 GCA_043779185.1 Pseudobdellovibrionaceae bacterium | reverse complement strand
CAGAGTCGCCGCTGCTGAGCAGCCTTACCAGATCAAGTCTACGGATTATTTTTTAACTGCGATAAAATCTTTTTTGTCATCATCATAAGACCCAAATTTCGTTGATCCGATCGGGTCGAAAGCTCTTGTTCCAAACTTTGCAAGAGGGCCAAGGCCTCAGGCGTTCTTTGGGTCTGGGCATAAAGTAGACCTAGATTATACTTTGATTCTGCACTGTCTTTGGGAGCTGTTTCGATACTTTTTAAATAATAAGCTTCGGCCATTTTTGGATTCGTTAACTGTGGCCACTGCGGTGAGGAATAAATCAGGCCTAAATTATGAAAGGCCAAATGAGCTGTCCCATCATTAACTCCCAGTAAACTGGCGCGCTCAAAATAAGATATTGCCGATGTGGTTTGGTTCTCTTTAAGAAGTGCTAATCCTAAATTATTTTGTCCAAGGCTGCTTTGAGGATTTTTTTTCACTATGTCCGTCCACAAATTCAGATCTGAGATCCAGACCTCTGTTCTTTGATAAGTCAGAAAGCCAAGAATTAAAATTACAATTCCTGAGATCTTCATCGGTCGCAAAAAAGAGGGCGCCACGATCGTACAAAGCCCCGCCAAACCGATCACCGGGAAATACATATACCGGTCACTGACAAAATTAATTCTTGGCACAATTTGCAAAATAGGCAGCAGAAACAAAGTGATTAAGATTAAGAAATAAATAACCAAAGAATTTTTTCGCCAAAAACCATAAAAAGTAAAGCCTGCAAAAAATAAAATTGCAAACACGAACCAAAAAGTATTTTGAAAGCTTGTGTACGGCGGATAAATAGCCGACAGCCCCGCTGGGATAAAAAACTTTTCAAGATAAAATCCAAGAGCTACAAAAATTTGATCAGGAAGATGTCGAATTCTTTCTAGATTCCAAGTGACGCTGGCTGAATTATTCACCGCTTGGGAATAGGCAAAAATTCTTATCGTACCCCAAGCAACAGCAAGAGTTAAGGGCAGAAAATGTTTCTTTAAAACAGTTCTGTAGGATGTTTTAAAAAACATGAGGTCGCTGCTGATCAGTAAAAGCGGCAAAAACAAAGCGGTGGATTTGGATAGAAGCGAGCTTGAGAAAAATAAAATATAGGCGAACCAACTTAAGTTTAACGAATTTTTGATAGAATCTTTTTGGGCTGCATGCATGGCTAGCAAAGCAAAAAACAAAGCCAAAAGACTTTTTCGCTCACTGATCCACATCACAACTTCAGTCTGCAGGGGATGAATGGCAAAAACCGCTGTCATAAATAGGACAGCTCCGCGGGGAATCGGAAGTTTTAAAAGGTAAGTAGAGAGCAAAGCCATATTTAACAAATGCAGAATCAGATTCAAAATATGTTGAGGCTCAGGCTGAGCTCCCCAAAGCTGGAATTCCGCCCAAAAACTAATCAGTGTCATTGGCAGATAGTCGCCAAAAAAGTAATGCGAAAAAATCTGCGGAAGAAAGGAAGCTAGTGGTTCGCGAAGGAGGGCGTTGTTTAAGATAAAAACAGGATCATCCCACTGAACATAACCAGCGATGATCACACGCCAAAAAATCAGGATCGTCAAAAGAACTAACGCACTGAATATCTTCGGGAATTTTTCTAAATAAGCAGTCATTCATTAAATCGTCTTTGAAGTCCTCACGCTTGTCAAAGTTAGTCGAACATTCGCGTTAACTTTTAGACCTTCATAGTCATCTAAAAATATGTTTTGATTGGGTTTTAAGGGGGTTTTCTTGCGACTTATGAAAATAATAGCATCGATATTGATATTTTTTTCTGCTATTTCCAGTTTAGCGATCAATCCAGAGCTTGAGAGTATTCTGGTAGGCAAGAATCAAAAAAATGAAAAAATCTTTGTTATTCGATATTATGCTGAGGGCCAGTGGGCTGTGCGCCAGGTTGTACAGCATGCTGACGGCTGGCAGGATTTGATCTCAGAAAAATATTACAAAACGTTGGTAGAAGCCCAAAAAGTTCAAGCGAATGTTTCAATGAGTTACAACCATGACCAACCCATGGCTGAATTTGAACTTCAATCAAGCCCCGAGATCCAGTTATCGGGTCAAGGTCTTTGGCCCACGGTGCAGGCCTGGGATCAGAGCTGGGAAGAGAAGTACGCTGAATGGGTTGAAAAGGACATGAACACCCAGTTTTTAGCAAAGTATAATGTTGCGACAGATTGTGCCGATGTCGCTTACGCCGCAAGATGGATTTTTGCTAGGATCAATGGCTTGCCAGCCGCCAATCATTTAAGCGGAACCGTTTTATTCACGAATCAATCGCTTCGACCGGAATGGCAGTCGTTACCGACGGCAAAAAATTGGTTTGAAGATAAAAGATTTCTGGCGGCATTAAATTACCTTCTAGATCTGACCTATACCCATACTTTGATGCGCGATAGTTATCCGGTCGAGATTGCACCCGGCCGATTTTTAGCCGGCACTCATTACCTAAATTTGCACGAAGCTTCGGGACACACGCAGTTGGTTCATCATGTCAGTCTTGCGAAAAACACCTTGCCTCTGATGATTCTGCAATCCACGACGCCGCGAAAAGTGCGGGATCTTTATGAGTCCCTGTTTTGGGCGAATCGTCATCCTGAGCCGGGGGCTTCTGGATTTCTAAAAATTCTATGGCCGGTAGTATCAGGCGGGCAATACACTCTTAAAGCCGCGGCATCCATGCCTGGTTATTCTTTGCAACAATATGCCCCAGATTTTATTCGAAATGAAGACACCTCCTTTGGACAGGAAGTGATGTTGCGTCTTCAGCCTGATTTAAATTTTTTGCAAATTTTAAAAAGTGGATTAGCTGATTTAAAAAATTCATTACAGCTTCGCGCCCAGATTGTCGAAGACGGCTACCAAGCTTGTGGCCACAGCTCTTGCCCTGAAGGCAGTCAAGGCTTTGAGGACTGGAGCACGCCTTCACGGGATTCGCAGCTGTCCGCGCTGATTCAACAACTAAGAAATATCACCAATTTGCCTTTTAAAGCGGATTTAAAAAAAGAAATAGAAGATTTCTTTAAAACCGAGCAGGGTCAAATTTATTTAAATCTGAAAGGGAATCAGTATTCTTTGAAGCAAATACTTTTTACTTGGGATGCTGCTTTTTATTCATCGGATCCCCGCCAGGATGTGGCCACAAGATGGGGCTTAGATGCGCTTGTCATCGCGCAAAAAATTAAAAATGATGTGAAGGCGGCCTATGAAAATCGTCATCGAAAAATAGAATTGGCAACCGATCAGCTTTTAAGAAAAAATAATGCTTTGGCTAGGTTTTATTGTGAAATGGCTGATGCTAGTTCATGCCGGATATTTCAAGACCAAATGGAATTGCCGTTGCAGATTTTGAATGAAACAAAAAATTTGCAAGAATGGTTAAGTCAGGCGTTTTGGCTGAATTCAGATCCAAAGCAAAGTCAGGCGAATCAGTGGGGCGCCCTGCAGTCGAAAGCTCTTTTTCAAGATCTTGCAGGCCTTCGTGAAATCCAAGTTTCCAAAGATGGCATAGGATGGATTAAAGACCGCCTTGATATTGTTCGTATGGGCCCCATAAACCATCGAGGTTTGCAAGAGGTTGTGCTACCGGCTGGTTTTAAGTGGCAACTGTTTGATCGAAAAAAATCAATGGGTTACGCCACTTTCGATCAACAACTCTTACGCTTTGATTTTATCAAGCAAAAGATGGATTTATTTCCGACGACTTTAAAGAAAATAACCAACTTATTGTTGGCAGGGTCTGATGATTTGATCCTGATCGATGGTGAGACAATTTTAAAAGCCTCGCTGGGAAGTGGATCTTTGCAAAATGTTTGGCAGGAATCCTTTAAGAAAATAAATCCCTTTCAAAAAGATTTAGTTTTCATGGTCGAGGGCCCCTCTGGCTGGCACTATTTGGATTTAAAAGGGTCGCAGCCTGTCATGACCCCCATTTTGGAGCCTGGATTTGATGGGACAGTTCCGCGAAATCTAGTTTTTGAAAATTCAAAAGTTTTTATCTTCGTCACGGATATTAATCCTGAAAGTTATTTGATTGTTCAGAAAGGCACGGGACAAGTTTCTGTTTTTAATGCTCCGGGCGGTGTCGTTTCCTGGAGCGATCAACTGAGTCTTGCGGTGGTCAATGTGCCGCCAGCCGGGGCTTTGGGACTGAGTCGCGGAGGTTACCTTCTGAACTTAAGCTCAGATTTTAAGATCCTTCATTCGCAGAAAATCGGCGATTATGTCTCCGCAACGGGTCCTCGAATCATTTTTTATAGCTATGACTACAACGGAAAAGCTCGGCAGGCTCATTTTCAAGGCGAGTCTTTGCAGGATGAGTTGCTTTTAAAAGATGAAGAGCGATTTTCGTCTTCGAGCGGTGATAATTGGGTGATGACTCTTCTGAAAAATCAAAAAACAAGAATCAGGAATTTAGAGGGCACTCAGACTTATTACGAAGGTCCATCGCTGAATCCATTGGGGGCACCGCTTCTTCCAGAGTGGGGTTTTACTGTTTCAGAAGATGGCCTTATCGTTCGAAGTTTTAAAAATCCTGAAGGGCCGGCCGCTTTGATTTTTGATCTGAACCTTTTTCTCTGGACTCGGCAGTCGGTGGCGGGTGTTCAAACAGCGATCAACCGGGGCTTTGTATTTTCTGGAAACGGCGTTAATTTTTGGCTCGATCTAAAACCTTAGATCGAGACGACTTCGCGAATTTCTGGAATGGCCTCTTTCAAGCGCACTTCGATGCCTTCTTTTAAAGTAGCCGTTGAACTTGGGCAGCCCGCACAGGCGCCTTTCATATGCAAATAAACCACATGATCTTCGTATTTGCTAAAAACAATATCGCCCCCATCTAACGCAACGACAGGGCGAATCTCTGTATTGATGACATTTTTAATCTGTCGAACGACGGCCGAGTCATTTTCATGGGGATCGGTCTCAGAAACCACGGCCTGGAGGGCGATCGCTTCGCCACTGTCGATATGTTCTTGAATCAAACCGGCCAGGGGCTCTGCCAAATAGGACCATTCGACCCAATCTTGTTTTGTCACCGTGATAAAGTCAGTTCCAACATAAACGCTGGCCGTCCATGGAAAGCCAAAAATTTTGGCAGCCAGCGGTGATCGCTCGGTATCCTTGATCGTCGGGCATTCAAAGCCATCATTGGTCACCTGAAATTGAAACTTAAATTTCAAAGTCGATGGATTGGGCGTTGTTTCAATCGCGACCTGGCTGTGGGCTTGAGTTTCAGACATGGGGGCTCCTTGATCGAGGACCCCAAGATACACCCAAGAAAGGTGTTCTGCCAAGCGTGTTAAAAGCCTCAAGTTGTTGCCAGAGAGCAGGAAAGTGACTAATTTTTGTTTCGCCGTCAAAAAATCAACTATTTTAGAGGAGCCTCAAGATGACCCCAAGGGTGCGTGAAATTTTAAGCTGGTACGGATCTGACAACCCAGGATCATTGGCTAATTTAGCTCGAATTATGAACCACGGTCGCCTGACGGGGACCGGTAAAATGGTGATTTTGCCAGTCGATCAAGGTTTTGAACACGGACCAGCACGGTCCTTTGGAAAAAATCCCGATGGCTATGATCCCAGCTACCATATCGAGCTTGCCATTGAATCTGGCTGCAATGCCTACGCAGCGCCTTTGGGTTTTATCGAAGCTGTGGCGCGAGATTATGCTGGTGAAATTCCTTTGATCCTAAAGGTCAATAACTCGGAAACTTTGTTCACCAACAAAAGCCCTATTTCTGCTGTGACTTCATCGGTCGATGACGCCTTACGCTTAGGCTGCGGCGGCATTGGTTTTACGATTTATCCTGGCAGTTCTGATCGCAAAGAAATGTATGAAGAGATCGCCCAAATCAGCAGATATGCCAAAGAAGCAGGCCTGGCTGTGATTATCTGGTCGTATCCTCGCGGTGAACAACTTTCTAAAGAAGGGGAAACGGGAATTGATGTGATTGCCTACGCGGCTCATGTTGCGGCTCAGTTGGGTGCGCACATCATTAAAGTAAAACCTCCGACCGCCCATTTGGAACAAGAAGCAGCGAAAAAAGTTTATCTTCAACAAGGCATTAAAGTCACAACGATGGCCGATCGCGCCCGTCATGTTGTGCAGTCTTGCTTTAATGGTCGTCGGATTGTGATTTTTTCTGGCGGAGATGCAAAAACCACAGAAGAACTTTTGAAAGAAGTTTCAGAATTAGCCCAAGGGGGAGCGTTCGGTAGCATCATGGGTCGAAATGCATTTCAAAGGCCAAAAGCCGAAGCCATCACTTTGTTAAAAGATGTGATGGATGCATTTGCTGGGAAAAAACTTTAATGTCTGACATCCACGAAAATCCGCTGCGGGCTGAGAAAAGAAAAAAGCTTCACGCACTGAGGGAGAAGGGCATCAATCCTTATCCCTACAGCTTTGAGCGAACTTCAAACACAGCTGATATTTTGGCCAAGTTTGATGGTGAAACTCAGGCCGGAGATAAAAAGCCTGAGACCAGTTTTAAATTAGCCGGCCGAATTATGACTTTAAGATCCATGGGTAAAGCCGTGTTTTTTAATCTCATGGATCAAAGTGGACCTTTGCAAATTTATATTAAGCTGGAAGAACTTCCTGAAAAACAAAGAGACGCCTTTCAGCTGACAGACCTTGGCGATATCGTTGGTGTTGAAGGCTATGTGTTTAAAACTCAAAAAGGCGAGCTTTCTTTGTACGCTAGGTCCTTTGAAATGCTGACAAAATCCATTGAACCCTTGCCAGAAAAATTTCATGGCATTCAAGATATTGAAATTAAATATCGGCATCGCCATTTAGATTTAATTTCCGACCGTGAATCGATGAAAGTTTTCATCACGCGGTCACGGATTATAAAGTTCATTCGAAATTTTTTGGATTCCCGTGGATTTATGGAAGTGGAAACACCGATCTTGCAACCCATTTACGGGGGAGCGGCCGCGCATCCATTCACCACTCATCATCGGGCTTTAGACATGCGACTTTATATGCGTATTTCACCCGAGCTTTATTTAAAGCGCCTGATCGTTGGTGGTTTTGAAAAAGTTTACGACATCGGAAAAGTCTTTCGTAACGAAGGAATTGATCGCACTCATAATCCCGAATTCACTTTGCTTGAATGGTATGAGGCCTATACGGACTACAATCACCAGATGAACCAATTCGAAGAATTAGTTTCATCCATGGTGAAAGAACTTTGCGGCAGCTATAAGATCACTTTCCAAGAAAAAGAAATTGATTTTACGCCACCATGGCGACGACTGACTGTGATGGACGGGTTAAAACAATACGCAGGCATTGATCCTGACGCGATTGATGAAAAAGAATTATTTAAAAAATGCAAAGAAAAGGGTTCTAAACTGGAAGCCTCTGCCAGTAAGGGCGAAATGCTGATGGCGCTTTTTGAACTGACAGCGGAAGAGCATCTTT
The DNA here is from genome assembly GCA_043779185.1 of Pseudobdellovibrionaceae bacterium. Taxonomy (GTDB): domain Bacteria; phylum Bdellovibrionota; class Bdellovibrionia; order Bdellovibrionales; family Bdellovibrionaceae; genus JAYWDA01. Next base: position 3,127 of record JAYWEQ010000054.1, on the reverse strand, counting down.
GGCAACCGACGTTTGTGATGGATCATCCGGTCGAGATCAGTCCACTGACAAAAATTCATCGCAACGATTCAAGATTGGTTGAGCGCTTTGAGCCTTTCGCGGCTTGCATGGAAATCGGTAATTCTTACTCAGAATTAAATGATCCTGAAGAGCAGTTGGCTCGTTTAAAAGACCAAGAATCAAAACGCGGCAATAACGAAGAAGCTCATCCCATGGATGATGATTTTATTTACGCCATCGACATGGGAATGCCGCCCACAGGTGGTGTTGGTTTAGGGATTGAGCGTTTAGTCATGTTAATAACCAATCGACCGAGCATCCGAGATATTATTCTTTTCCCGACGATGAAGTTTCGATGACTTTTTGGGCAAAGATCTTTTTAGTGTTGTCCGTCTGCGCAGGAATTATTTCCTGCCAAAATGCGCCCACAAAGGTCACTAATCAGGGGCAAGCTGTGGCGGAAGGGAACGAGAATTCTTTCCAAAGTTTTTTAAAGTTAAAACCTGTGATCTTGGATGCTCGGACGCCGCTGGATTTTTCAGTGTCTCATACGCCCGGCGCAGTGCTAGTTCAATGGCAAGATTTCAGTCAATTGAAACCAGGATATCGCGGATTTTTACAAGACGACTTTACGACCTTAGCCCGCAGACTCAGTCTGTGGGGTGTTGATCCTGAAACTCCCGTTCTTGTTGTTGGCTCAGCCTTACAAGGGCAGGGTGAAGAAGGACGAGTCGCCTGGATGCTGAAATATTTAGGTGTTAAAAATGTTCAATTTGCATCATGGAGCCAAGTTCGCGCAACAATTCCTAGGGCTGAAAGCGGGCCTGAAAATAAGCCAGCTTGGAAGTCCATCCTTCAAGCTCAATTGATAGCAACGCCGGAAGAATTCAAAGCAGCGGCTCTGGATCAAAAAGCACCGCCTTCGCGCGCTCGACTTAAAAGTTTACAGATGAACTCGTCTCGGGCGGGGGCGCTTGGGACCGAGAATTTAATTCTTGATGTCAGGGAAGTGGCCAATGATTTTTCGGGGCTAGAGACATCGACCGTGCCTTTTAAAAAAATTTCGTGGAAAAAATTTTTTAACACTCAGGGGCTTCCAGAAAAATCAGTCGAGGCTGAATTAAAAAAAGAAAATATCACAAAAAATCAAACGATCTTTGTGATCAGTGAAAATGGGGTTAGCTCCGCCGCGGTTACATTGATTCTTCGGGAGTGGGGCTACAGTGCTAAAAACTTTGCTGGTGGCTACGAGTATTTAAGGCGAACTCCCTAATGACTTCTTTAGAATTTCAAACACACGCAGAAAAAATGTTTCCTTTGGTTCCCCATATGGGCCTTAAAGTTCAAACTTTTTTGCCGCAAACTTGTGTTTTAACAGGAACATGGAGTGAAAATAAAAATCATATTGGCACCGTCTTTGGCGGTAGTCTTTACTGTTTCACGGCGTTATCCAGCTATGGTTTGATTTGGTCTGCTTTAACAGCGCGTGGAATGATGACGCAAGATATTGTAATTTCTGAAGGTCATATTCGTTATTTATCACCTGTAGGCGGTGATTTTGAAGTCAGCTGCCAGGCCGATACTTCAGACCAGATGGAAGATTTTTTTCAAGCTCTTCAAAAAAAGGGCAAAGCTCGATTGCCTCTGACAGCCAAGGTGGTTTGGAATAAAAAAGTATGTGCTGTGTTTCAAGGAACCTACGTCGCAAGGAGAGAAGTCTAATGAAGAAGTTATTTTTTGCAGTGATTTTGAGTGCCTTATCAGCCCAAGCAAAACTGGTGACTAAAACCATCGAATACAAAGAGGGATCCACGGCTTTAGAAGGTTATTTATCTTATGATGACAGCAAAGGTTTAAAGCCAGGAATTGTTGTTGTTCATGATTGGATGGGTCTTAGCGATGATACAAAAAGCCGCGCTGATATGCTGGCCGCTTTAGGTTATGTTGCTTTTGCCGCTGATATTTACGGAAAAGGTGTGCGCCCTAAAGATGCCGGTGAAGCTGGTAAAATGGCAACGATGTATAAAAGCGATGTGAAGCTTTTAAGAGCTCGAGTCACCGCGGCCTACAATGTTTTAAAAACTCAACCGAACGTGGATAAAGCAAATCTTGCGGCGATGGGATATTGCTTTGGTGGAACGACAGCTTTAGAGCTGGCTCGGTCGGGTGCTCCTTTAAAAGGTGTCGTCAGTTTTCATGGTGGCTTAGCCACGCCGAATGCGGCCGATGCAAAAAATATCAAAGGCAAAGTCTTAGCTTTGCACGGCGCTGATGATAATTATGTGCCACCGACTGAAGTCGCCGCGTTTGAGAAAGAAATGCGCGATGCCAAAGTGGATTGGCAATTAGTTGCTTACGGAAATGCCGTCCATGCCTTTACCATCAAAGGCGCCGGTAACGACAACTCCAAGGGCGCGGCTTACAATGAAAAAGCCGACAAGCGGTCATGGATTGCAATGAAGGATTTCTTTAAAGAGATTTTTTAACGGCTGAAAGGCCTGGTGTTCTTGAAACGTAACCTAGGCCCTCATTCCTCGAGCCGCAGGCGTGCTAATGCAACCCCATCTGTCGGGCCATCAATAGATTATGAGTCCGGCAAAAGAGTCGCAAGTTTTCTATTGAACTTGAGCCTCCCCAATTGATCGGTATTATGTGATCAATCTGAAGTTGAAACTGAGATTCGCAACGGCTGCCATCGGGGCTTTGATATTGGCAAAAGCCGTGGGCTTCAGCAAAGAGTTTTCTTTTTAATTGCACTGAAATATAAGACCGCTTTGCAAGAGACGATGGCGCGGAAGATTTTTCTGGTTTTAAATCGGCAACATCCGTAGCGGAGCCAGGTTTTTCTTCACTTTGATAGAGATCAGGATTGCCGATCTCAAGACCTTGGGGTTCTAGATTTTGAGGTTTATTTTTTTGAAGTTTTTTTAAGTCCTCAGCTTTCCCAAGTTTGGTTTGATTGAGTTTTTTAGCCATCACAGAAATAGCTTCTGCCCAAGATCCGCTGTGGGCAATATGGGATACGAAGTTTTTTGCTTGCTTAAGTTCTTCAAATTGCTCTTTCGTAAAAGTGATTTCAAAGCGGACCGATTCATCTTTTTGGGGACGAACAACTTCTTGAATTTTC
>JAYWEQ010000053.1:0-11904 GCA_043779185.1 Pseudobdellovibrionaceae bacterium | reverse complement strand
TTACGAGCACGCGCATTTTGCAAAAACTCAATCTTTGCTAATCACAAAGGGGCTTACTTGCGATCCAAAAAGGATTCTGGCTTATAAAATTGAGCCCGTCGTGTGGGAGGATGTGAAACGTCTTTTAACAGATGAGGCGTACGCCCGAATGATTTTTAAGGAAGCGAAATCAAAGTCAAAAGCAGTTACCAATGATTCTTTAATTTTGAAACTAAATCATAAAATTAAGTTAAACAGTGCCCATACAGAGTCTTTGGTGAAAAGAATCACCGTATTACCAGAGGGGCTTGATGCAAAACCATTCTATGATGAAATTAAAAGTTTGCAGGAGGACTCTTTAAGATTACGAACTGAGCTTGAGGTTTTTAAAAGCAAAAATTATTCTCAAAACAAAAACTTAAGCTTTGAAGATTTTCAAAAGTTCACGGCAAATCTTAAAACGCTCGCGGAAACAGAAACAAGGCCGGAAGCCAAAGCCGCCATTATCAGAAAATTAGTCTGTTCCATTCATGTGACAGCTGACGGTATTGAAATCCAGTACCATGCGAGCCGCGATCACTTCAAAACAGAGCTGGGGGGCGCTGCCCCCGGCTCTTCCAATAATTCCAAGATCATCACCCAGCCAATAAAAATAAGCTTTAACAAGCCCCCCACAAAGCCGTTAAACAAATACAGTGAATCCCACACCCCTTTGGGGGAAGGCTTCAGTGCATCAAGTTTTTTTAAAGATTTTTGTTCGAAGAGCTTGATATTTGGTAGTGAGAGGCGGACTTGAACCGCCGACCTACGGATTATGATTCCGTTGCTCTAACCAGCTGAGCTACCCCACCACACCGGGAAAACCTACTGCAATGCGCTAGTTTCGCTCTTGCAATCCTCATTGAAGGAGGAGCCTGTTTTCCGGCATTTCAAGGCCCTTGTCAATCCGCCGACGCATTTATTCTTTGAATTCTTTGGCAAAACTGGAGGAAAGCATTGACCTGGGAGCCAATAATTTATGCAATCAAATCGAACGGATAGCTAACAATATCCATCAACGGGGGTAAAACGTGAAGCATTTGATCTTGATCCTTTCAATGGGGACTCTTCTTGTCAGCTGTTCGCCGGAACGTAAAACGCCAGCCAGCTCCGATCTTGGGTCGGGTTTTATTTCGGCCTCGCCTTTTTTTAAAGTTTCTCAGGCTGTGATCAAAGTGGTTGATTCGTCCAACCAGCCCCTATCGGCCGAAGTTTTAATTGGCACAGGCTTAAATGATCCGTTCCCCAACAACTTGCTTCAAACCGATGCCTTGGGCCAAGTTTTAGCGCCACAAATGTGGTCGACTGAATTGCCTGTGACCGTAAGATCGCCTGGTTATGTGGCCGTGACTTACTTGCAACAGGGACCGCATCCGATGACTTTTAAACTGCGCAAAGCGCCGATGGCTCAGCGGATTGTCCTTAGTGGAACGACCAAGGGCTATCCGATCAAAGATAAAGACGATCAAATTGATTTCGGTTTGATCATTAAGGGCATGTCAAAATCTGAGTTGCTGGCTTTTGATATAAATAAAGTAATTTCTTCAGATAATGATTCATTTTCAGTGGCTGGGCAAAATGCCGAAGTGCCCAGCAATGTCAGCTTGCCTCGTCAAAAAGAAAGTTATTTTTTGCCTGTGACGATCGAAAAAAATTCTTATCGCTTGTTTATGAATGAACCGGGCCCTCAAAAAATCATTGCCCTTCGTGGCCGATTTCCATTTAAAAAAGTGATCGATTCCTTGCGGAACAAGAAAAACTTTGTCGACTTGATCAATGATTTTTCATTGGACGGCGGGACCTTACAAGATGTCACTGTGAGTAGCTCGGCTTTAAGTTTAAATTTAGATTTATCTCAGCTTCAGTTTCAAAAAAGTATTTCAGTGATGGCTCCGACCCATGGTTCAGATGAAGTTGTTCTAGGAGTTATTGCTCAGGATATGAATGGCGTTTTAATTCCGACCGATGTTAAAAAACTTCCCGTCGGCCAAGCCATGAATTTAAAAGCCTTGGATCCGGCTCAGTCTTATATTCTGAAGGTTTTACAAAAACAAAGCGATTTTAATTCAGTGACAGACACAGCCAACAGCCGCGACAGATTAAGCGTCATTTATACTTCGGCCAGTGATAAAACCGCCGGTCAGTTTTTGAATTTAGTGGGCAACCCCCGCGTGCAAGGCCAAGAATTATTTTTAGAGCCGCCTCAAGCGGTGGCTCAGATTCAACCCTACGCCACGTATTTAGTTTTATCTGAACTGCAAGAAGTGGCTGTCGGAAAAAGCACGACAAAAATTCCTTTAAATCGTTGGGAAATTTATGCGCCGGGATGGGCTTCGCAAATCAATCTTCCACAACAACCCATGTCGGCAACGGCCACGCCGCAATGGCGATGGGAAGCATCTTTTTTCGGTGGAGTTGACAGCGCCGCTGATCTGGGGCCTGATATGATTCAGAAAACAACACATGTCACACGCAGCTCCATCGACTTTTAATTTACTCTTACTATTTTTCCTGATGACGATCACGGGCTGTACTCTTATGGAACCAGCTCCTGAGGCCAAGACCAGTTCGAAACCATCGACGATGCAAAGAATTTATTTTGCGCCTTTCGATCGTGTTTGGCGGGCCTCCCATGCGGTCCTTAAGTACCCTATTGCCAATGAAAATCCTGATGCTGGTCATATTGAAACTGAATTTATTAAAGGCCTTGATGGATTCCTGCCGCCTGAAAAAAGCAAACAACCCTCGGCCGGCCTTCGCTATAAACTGATTCTTAATTTTGCAAAGGGTCGCACAGAAGGCCGCGAGTCGACACGACTGACGATTGATAAAAAAATCGAAGTCTTACGGGATTTCTTTTCTGAACCTGAGTCTGTTTATTCCGATGACCTTGAAGAAAAGGTTTTATTCTACCGCATTGAGCGCGAGCTCGTTATTTTTGAAGCCCTAAAAAAAGTTCCCCAATAATTTTGATTCATTTCGGAAGGCAAAGCTTTCCTTGTCAAAATTATTTGTAGTAATTCTGCCAAAGTTGAACCAAGACGACAGGCGTTGTTCGGGCGTCGCCCAGCTTCATTCCCGTCAGCTTTTGAAGCCCTTGAACCGCGATCAATTGCATTTGCAACTCGGGCTCTTTGAGCATTCTAGAAAACATCGGTGTCTCTTGATCCTTCGGCTTCTGAGCTAAAGCCATCAGCATTTGCGGACGAATCCATAAGGATTGTTTATTTTTATAATTATATTTTTGATGAAGTTCTTCCCAAAAAAGGTCCCTAATTTCTGGTGACGGAATTTGGCTTAAAATATCCACAGCCGCTGATCTAACAACCAAGGCTTTGTCTTTTAATAAATTTTTTGCCACACGCTCGGACTCAGAAGGATTATATTCAGCCAAGGCAGTCATCGCCGCACTTCTCATAAACCATTGCGAGTCTGTGGATGCTTTGACAAGATCGACAGTAGATTTTTCTTTTCTAATTTGCGCAGCCGCCATCAGGGCTTTCCAGCGCATTTTCATACTTGTTTTTTCATTAAAGGCGAGCTGGACAAAATCGCGGTACAAATGATCTGGGCTTTTGTCGATTAAACTTTTTTGATTTTCTGGTGGAAGCTGTAAAATTTCATAGGCTTTGTCCGACTGCTGAGGAATAGCAGCCCATGAAGAGGCTCCTAAAATTTGTATCAATAGCAAAAGACTCAGTTTTGATTTCAACTTTTAACTCTTTTTCACAAAATTTTCGAATTGATTCATCAGCTGACTGTTTTCAACAGATTCAGATGTGGCTTCTTTGGGTTTTGCTTCTGTCACTTTTTGGTCTTGGATGGCTTTTTCAAACTCTTTCATCAAATCATCATCAGCCGGCGAAACTCCCACAATGGCTTCAGGCTCTGCCGTTAAATTTGGCACCCCCGTGGACCCCGCTGATCCCATCGTTCGCACCGTGCCTGCATCGGCAGGTGGTGAACCTCCACCTGACTTTTGCGAAGTTAATTCATTTTGCAATCGAATATTTTCTTCCTTATAAAAAGAAAGATCGGCAATGTCTTCACTAATGATTTCGTATTCCGCCAGACGAGCTTCAAGATCTTTGATTTTTGTTTCAAACTTAGCGGCAGATTCCGGAGCTGCTGTTGTGGCTCCTGTCGCGGGGGCTGCCTTTGCCGCCGCAGCTGCTTTGGCGGCTTCTTGACGGACTTGTATTAAAACTTTTTCTTTTTCTAGAAGATCTTTTTTTAATTTTTCAAGCTCGGCTATGGTCACAGCCGATGACGCGCCCGCTGATATTAAGGCCTCATCGCTTGTCGAAGTTGGCCCCTGAACAGGAACAGCCATAACAGGAGCTTTTGCCTGAGCATCTAAAATTTTTTGCAAAGTTTTTTCCAACTGGGCTGTATCAAGAGTTGGAGCTGCACTGCGGACAGGAGCCTCAGCACCGAACAACAAACGAAAAGTCAAAAAAATCACAATCAAAAGCACAAGAGCAATCAGCACCTTGATGATCATGTCATTGTGATCTGACCAGTAATTAAGAAAAGTATGAATATTCACAGACTTTTATTGTCGGTGAGAGGCTTATTTTCGTCAAGTTGACAGCCAATATTCAGGCTTGTCCTAGCTGGACCAAGGGCGGTGATTGTGCTAGGCTGCTGTTATGAAAAACTATGATCTTATTTTACGACAAGGCGAAGCTCTGATTTATCACCAGGGGAAAATTCAACGGCAAATTTGCGATATCGCTATTTCAAAAGGAGTGATTACAGAAATTGCTCCTCAGATTTCAGCTTCGGCAACGAAGGAAATTTCGCTGAAAGGATTGACTGTTTTGCCGGGAGTGATTGATTCCCAAGTTCACTTTCGCGAACCTGGACTGACCCAAAAAGAAGATTTTGAAACCGGCACAAAAGCCGCCCTCCTTGGTGGCGTGACCAGTATTTTTGAAATGCCAAATACTTTGCCGCCAACCATTCATTTGGAAAATTTAGAAGAAAAAATTCATCGTGCCGAAGGGCGCGCCTACACCAACTACGCATTTTATGCAGGGGCCGCCGACGACAATACATCGGAACTGACCGGCTTGGAAAATCATCCCCACTGCCCTGGCGTGAAGGTATTTATGGGAAGCTCGACGGGCACTTTATTAATTGAGTCCGATGCTTTGCTGGAAAAAGTACTGACTCATACAAATCGTCGAATCATTGTCCACTCTGAAGACGAAATGCGCTTGAAGTCCCGCAAAGAGTTGTCGCAACAGCATCACGACGTTCATCAACATCCCATTTGGCGCGATGTAGAAACCGCGGTCTCGTCGACAAAAAGACTTTTGCATCTGGCTCGTAAACACAATCACAAAGTTCACGTCTTGCATATTTCAACCGCTGAAGAGATGGATATTTTAAAAAACGAAAAAGATATTGCCTCGGTTGAAGTCCTGCCAAATCATCTGACCTTTTGGGCGCCAGATTGTTACGATAAGTTAGGAACTTATGCTCAACAGAATCCGCCGATTCGCGAAAAACGCCACCGAGATGCCCTTTGGGCTGCGATCGCTAACGGAACGGCTGATATCATAGGATCCGATCATGCGCCCCATACTAGAGAAGAAAAAGACCGTCCTTATCCGCAAAGCCCGTCTGGAACGCCCGGCGTGCAGACCCTTGTTCCCGTGATGTTGAACCACGTTCATGAAGGCCGCATGAGTTTAGAAAGATTTGTTGAAATGACCTCTGAAAACCCAAGAAAAATTTTCGATATTAGAAACAAAGGGCGTATTCAAGTCGGCTTTGATGCTGATTTCACGGTCGTTGACTTAAATAAAAAGAAAACCATCGAAAATAAATGGATTGCCAGTCGCTGCGGTTGGACGCCCTTCGATGGAATGAGCGTGACCGGCTGGCCGATCTACACAATTCTGCAGGGCAAAATAGCCATGGCCGAGGATGAAATTATCGCTCCACCCCAAGGCACTCCGATCTTCTTTAATAAATAATTTTATTTCTGAAATTGGGCGCGAACAAAATAACCTTCAAAGTTACCAAGGGGACCACTTTTGATCGCCCCCTCAGTCACAATATCAGCAGCTTTAATGTTGTAAGAAATCGTCCGCGCGAAAACATCCAAGTAAAGATCTGCCTTCGCGTCACTTTTCACGAGAGCATGAAACCGGTACTCTCGCGCTTTTTTAGAATTCCAATCGCGCACCCAAATAGAAGGAATAAAATAAATTTTTGCTGGCTTCCCTGAAAGAGTTGTCTCACAAGAATAGACGGTTCCCTTATCAGGCTTTAAACACGCTAAGGCTTCCTCTTCGCGGCCGCGAATATCAAAAGCTTCAATCTTGCCTTCTATTCGACAAATCTCTAAGGACTCTTCGGCCATTCCGGATTCTGTTTTTTTCCAAAGAAGCTGGGTGGCTTCAATTTTAAAACTTTGTCCCTTCTTAAAAGCTCGAAAGGGCTTCACCGAATCACAGTTCATGGCCGAAAAAACAGGGCCCGAAAAAAGCAGAAGAAAAATAAGATTCAACATAAAAGATCCACCCAAAGCCTCTCAAAAAAAATACGGGCCTGATAAGGGCCCGTAAATTAAATTTATTTTCAAAACCTTAAAATTAAGGAGTTTTACAAAACGGCAGAGTCGGCATCACGGTGCACGCAATCTGACAAATTTGTGGATCAAGAGGACATTGTCCCGGAGCCCCAGGTGCGCCCGGAGCACCGCCGCCACCACCATTGTCTGGAGGCGCTGATTTACCAACATTATAATCCAAGCTGTTCACCGTCGAGCCAGCCGCATCTTTCACTGTGATGACAACAGTTCCTTTCGAAACCGCTTTGATCGCGCCTGTATTATCGATTGAAAGAATGCCGGGATTTGAACTTGTCATTGTAAATGGCGCCGTGCCATTCATGACGGACAGATTCATCGATGTGTTTTCATCCATCGTTGCTGCGGCTGGTACCAACCACATTTTTTTATTTAACAAGTGGTCCACAGCCGCGAAAGCATCCACGCGACAGTTACAAGCAGTCTCAATGGAAACCTTAGCTCCGGTCGTTTGTAAAAGCGCACGAAGTTGAGCTCCTGTCAGGCTTGTATCCTGAGATTTCAAGAAAGCCACCATTCCAGCAACAAGGGGCGTAGCCATTGAAGTTCCAGAAAGATTTCCGTACTTGTTGCCTGGTAGGGTCGACATAATATCTTCCCCTGGCGAAGACACATGCACAGTGGCTTTTCCGAAGTTGCTCCAGCTAGGCTTTGAATCACTCATCCCAGAAGCAGCGACTGTGATGGTGTTTGGCAATCCTGAATTCGCAGGAAATACTTCTGTTGAATCATTATTTTTTCCGTCGTTCGCTGCGGCGGCGACAAAAATCACGCCTTTATCATCGGCCCGTTTAATGGCTTCTAATAATGGACCCGCTTGAGCGCGAGGAACGGCCGCTCCCCAACTGGCTGAGATCACTTGCACATTCTTTTCGATGGCAAAATCAATCGCCTTCACAGCTGTATCAAGATCTCCAGAGCCGTCTTCGCCTAAAAATCGAACTGGCATTATTGAAACTTCTGGACTGAGGCCAACAATTCCCCCATCGACCAAGCCCGTTCCGCCGATCACTCCGGCGCAATGAGTTCCATGACCTGGATTTTGAGCTCCCGTGATATCCATTGGATCATTATTATTATTTTTAAAATTGTAACCAGGAACCATGTTCTGCACTAAATTCGGATGGTTGTAATCAACACCCGTATCGATCACAGCCACTGTGATATTTCGATGTCCTTTATTGCCCGCACGCTGCCAAGCCTTTTCAGCTTGAACTTTTGTGATCGCCCACTGATCCCGCAATTGAGTGACTTGAATCGGATTCGTAAAAGCATGCATTTTTGCATTAGGAACCACATATTCAATATCTGGACGAGTGATCAAACTAACCAAAACCCGCGCTTCGTTAGCCGGTGCAATATCGATTTTCACATAACTTCCAACTTCATGTTGTCCGGTGATACGAAACTGCGATTTCTCTAGAGACTGTGAAGACAAAGACTTTAAAACCGACGCATTCCTGTACTTCACCAAGTATTCGCCCGCGAACGCTTGGGAAGCCATCAGTAGCGCCCCTAAGATTAACATTTTATTCATTGAACCCTCCGTAGTGCTGAAATCATAGGACGATAAAGTTCCTAAAGAATAGATAAATCTTTATGACACAATCGACCAAATAAGAATCGAACCTGCTTGCTAATTTCCCTTAAGGAAAAAATAATAGTTCTTATCATGACACTATTAGAAGCCGTTATATTAGCTATCATCGAAGGTATTACTGAGTATTTACCAATCTCATCAACAGGGCACATGGTCTTAGCCTCGACATGGATGGGACTTGAGAAACTGGATTTTGTAAAAAACTTTGAAGTTATTATTCAGTTTGGAGCTATTTTATCCGTCGTAATTTTGTATTGGCGCCGTTTCTTAGTCTCACGAAAGCTTTTACAGAATATCATGCTAGCCTTTATTCCCACCGGAGTGATTGGCTTCTTACTGCGCCATCAGGTCGACCAACTTTTAGGAAGTCCCTATGTCGTTGCGTGGGCCCTCGCTCTTGGCGGTGTTGTGCTGATTCTGAGTGATCGAATTTTTTCAGCGGACCGGCAAGGTATTAGTGCAGAATCGCTTTCCGTCAAACAATGTTTAAGCATGGGTGTTATTCAATCCATCGCCATGGTTCCAGGAGTTTCAAGATCCGCCGCCACCATCGTCGGAGGCATGGGCTTAGGGATGTCTCGCAAAGAAGCCGCTGAATTTTCATTTATGCTGGGTGTACCGACATTGGGGGCCGCTAGTCTTTATAAGACTTTTAAAATGTGGAAAGAGGCCCCGACGATGCCTGACAATGCGGCCCTGCTTTTAATTGTCGCTAGCGCCATTTCTTTCGTGGTGGCTTTATTTGCGATTCGATTTTTTATCTCTCTTTTAAAAAAATATGGCTTCAGCGCTTATGGCTACTACCGCATTTTACTGGGCGGTATTATTTTATACCTTTTAATGACAGGCGTGCAAGTTGGCTAGCCTTTACGGAGAAAAATGGACGTCTTAGAGCAAACTTATTTCATCATGCCCAATTGGAAATGGATCATCTTATTTTCTGTGATGCTGGCGGGCTGGGCCTTGCGACCAGTGATTCGATCCTTTCTTCTTAAGCTGAAAGATCTCGCTAAAAATTGGCCGCAACTTCAAAGCCAGGGACAAACTCGATTTTTGGGTCACTTTTTAGGACTGCCCATCCAGCAACCACTTTCTGGAGTTTCAGTTGCTATTGTTTGGATTGTTTCCCTGGATGCTTTGCAATTGCCAGAAGGTTTAAAAAAATATTTCATGACCTTCGTGCATCTTTGGCTGGCTCTTCATTTAATTATTTTATTGATGATGATGATTGATGCCTTGGGCTTGCTCTTAATTGATTGGTCAAGACGAACTGAAACAACTTTTGATGATCAGCTCGTGCCCTTTGCAACAAAGGCTTTAAAACTTGTTATTATTGTTTTAGGTATTTTAGTTTTCTTACAAAACCAGGGCGTTAATGTCGCCTCCATTTTAGCGGGCTTCGGACTGGGAGGCTTAGCTTTGGCTTTGGCCGCACAAGATACTTTTGCTAATCTTTTTGGTTCGATCACCATCTTTTTTGATTCGCCTTTTAAAGTGGGTGATCAAATTAAAATCACTGACACAGAAGGCATCGTCGAAGCGATTGGCTTCAGGTCCACACAGGTACGCACGCCCTATAATTCACTTGTGTCCTTACCGAATGCCGTAGTGGCAAAAGAAAAGATTGATAATTTAGGGGCGCGCCCCGCCCGCCGCGTGGCTCGGACTTTGGGCTTAACTTACGACACAACACCAGCAAAGATTCAGGAATTTTGTAGCACTCTAGAGTTCTTTTTAAAAAACGACCCACAGATCATGCCACAGACCGTTCAAGTTTATTTCACAAACTTGAGCGCTTCAGCGCTTGATATCATGGTGAATTTTCATATTTTAACAGCCGAGCAAGAGACCGAGCTGAAGGTCACGGAAAAAGTGAATTTGGAAATTTGGCAGATCGCTCAACGCTTAAATGTCGAGTTCGCATTTCCTACGCAGACAATCTATTCTAAAGATTTAACCCAGTCGAGATAGGTCTTAAGGCCGCTCTCTTCGTCGTTGGTATCAAAAACCTCAGCGCAATTTTTCATATCTTTTTGATCTTCAACAAGAGCGCAAGTGATTTCAAATGACATATCAGGCTTTCGAAACAGAACAGTGAAATAGCCTGCAACCCAGTCTGGAATAGGATCTTTAAATCGCACACCACTCAGGGAAATATCTAACGTTTCTGTGCGAAATGTTTGATTGTTTTGAATGATTTCAACGGGAACACAAACATCATGGCGTCCGTGTCTGCGATCTTTTCTTAATCGCTCGGGCTCTTGACCTACAATTTTAACTTGCGTGATCACTTCTTCGGACTGAAAAGCTTCCGTCGGAATTGGCGGCAAATCGTCGATACTGACTGGTGGCTGAGCGGTCTCAAAACCCTCCATTTTACAAAACCTTTTCCAGTCGCTCCAACCCTTTTTCAAAACCAAGCAAAGTTGCAGTTCTGTATCGGTTAAAGTCCCCGCCACAAGCTTTAACTCATCAAGGGATAGCCCCTTTAAAGTCCATGACTTTAAAGGGTTATGCACAGCCCAAGGTTTGCGAGCAAAGGGGTTTTGGAACATCATTTTTTCTTTGAAGATTTTTTCTTAGAAACGGGCTCAGAAGCTTCGCTCTTTGCGAAATTAATTCCTAAGCTTTGGGCTTTGATCTTTTCAGTCTCTAAATTAGCTTTTTCTGTTTCATATTCAGCTTGGGCTGTTTCTCTCTTAATTTTTGAATCGCCGGCCGCCGACTTGGCTTGATCAATTAATTTTTGAACGCGTTCTTTTTCAGCCTTCGCTTTATTGCCCTCTTCATTAAGACGCTTTACTTCTTCTTCATCTTTTTTTGCTGAGGCATCAAAATCTTCGATGGCTTTTTTAAGCTTTGAAGCATCTAGCTCAGCTTGTGCTTTTTCTTTTAATAAAACGATGCGATTTTTTTCGAGTTCTTTTTTCGAATTTTGCGCTGCCGATCGCGCTTTTTCTTCATCTTCTTTCATGCGAGAAAGTTTTTTTCTTTCATTTTCGACATTTTTTTCTAGGTCTTTAAGCTCACCGTCTGATTTTTTTCTTTCTTCGTCGGCTTTTTTGGCCGCTGCGACCGACTGTTCTTGCTGCTGTTTAATTTTTTCCATTTCACCATCATTTTTCTTCATTTCAGCTTCGGTGCGAGTTTTTTCTTGTCGGGCCTTACTTTCTTCCGCTTTTGCTTGGGCGATGGCTTTTTGTGCGGCCAGCTTGGTCTGGGCTAATTTTTGTTCGGCTTGGCGCTCATCCAGCTTTGCTTTATCAGAATCACTCATGGCTTTTTTGCCAGCCTCTTCGGCTTCCTTTTGCTGATTCTCAGTTTTTCTCATTTCATCTTGCGCTTGTTTCATGGCTTTTTCTGCCGCAGATCTTTTTTCATCGCCGACTTTTCGGATTTCACTGGCCTTTTTTATTTTCTCCTGCGCCGCTCGGATTTTTTCCTGAGCTTCGGCGTATTCCTTTTCAGCCACCTTTTGATTTCTTTCAAACTCGGCCGTTTCCAGTTTTAAGCGCGCGATATCACGCTCGCCTTCAGCAACTTCTTTTTTAGCTTGAGCTTCCATGGCGCGCGCTTTCGCGGCCGAAGATTTGGCGCCATTCGAAGCAACGTCACGGCGGTGTTTTTCGTCGTCAACTTTCCGCTTCACATCGGTGGCCTCGGATTTTGCGGCCTCTGAATC
>JAYWEQ010000052.1:0-24306 GCA_043779185.1 Pseudobdellovibrionaceae bacterium | reverse complement strand
TAGAGCTTGCTCAAAAACAGCAATGTGATGCAGCGATTTTATGGACGAACCTTCATGATTTTTATCGAAAAATGAATTTTGAACTGGCCGGCACAGAGGTGTCTTTTGTGATCGACAAACCGATCCTTGAGACGGACTCGGATCTGCGCTTTTCAAATGACCCGAAAGTGGCCGCTGAAGCGATTTTCCGGCTTTATTCAAACCATACTGTGACGACGGTTCGAAGCATCGAGGAAACTCGAAAATATATGAGCATTCCCCAAACTAAAATTTACACAGCTTGGGAAAAAAATGGCACCCTGGCCGCTTACGCGATTGAAGGAAAAGGCGCTGATCTTGGCGGCTATATCCATGAATGGGGCGGAATGGTTGCAAAGCTGATTCCCCTTTTAAACTATGTTTATAATCTGAACAAGACGCCACTGACTGTGATTGTTCCCCGCCATTCGCACCACTTGATCGCCCAACTGCAGCAGCGCCAAATTCAAACGCATATTGGTTTCTTGGGCATGATTAAAATTATTAATCATGATCAACTATTTGCAAAAATTAAACGCGCCTTCAGAGCCGAAGGAGTCTCAGATATCGTCCTTGAAAAAACCAAAGACCATTTCCTTTTTGGTGTCGGTGGAAATCTTTTCACAATGACTGATGAAGCTGAGATGACTCGACTGATTTTTGGTCCTGTTGAAATCGATGAGCTAGATATGCTAAATGAAAAAACGAGACATCAACTTTCTAAACTTTTGCCATTGCCATTTTGGCTTTGGGGATGGGATTCCGTATGATATTTCGTTGGGCGGTGATCATCCTTGCTTTTTCAATGTCCAGTTGCCTTAAGCTTCCAGATCTTAAAAATGATGATGGGACTCGCGCAACGGCCAGTGAAATTCGCGCACAATTTGTTTGGGCTTGGGGCGAGGATCCTCAAACTCATAACTTTAAAGATCATTTTGATGGCGCGGAAATCAACGTCAATGAAGTTGTTTCCCTTTCCAAAACAGTCGCGATCATTGGTGCGGCTCCGCGCGAATACGAACAACAATCCATGAAGATGCATGCCGTTTTAGATTCCGTTGATGAATCTGGACAACCGGCCAACGAATATCGCGTGGCGATCGTCACGGCATCTTCCACCGATAGCAACAATCAAAAACCACCCATTGTCACCGAGCATGGCTATTTGTTTCCGAAATACACGGCCAATAACACCGCTTCGGTCACATCTTTTTCACCGCAAAAGTTTTTTGAAACCTTGTCTGACATCCATGCCCTGAGCGGCGAAGCCCCGAATTTAAGTGTTCACAATATGCTGACATATTTGTTGGCTTGCCGACCTGATCCTGCTTCTGGTTGGAATCCAACTTGTTTTAACCTTAGAACTTGGACCTCCGTTGAAGCGGCACCGGTTTTCTTGCTGAAAGAGCCCGGCTGTGGCGGTCTTGCCAACTGCCAAATGAATGTCAGGCATGTTGCTTACGATTTGGTCAGTGAAGTGAATGATGAACAGAACGGCACACGGGTCCGTATGAAAACATTAATTCATGTTCAAATGAGTCCTGATGTTCCTTACCTGTCGCGCCTGACATCTTTGTGCTTTCAAGGCTTAGGAAAATATCAAGACACTCCGTATGTTGCGACCGTTTGTACCGATGTCACTCGATTTGAGCGTGGCACGCCTCGATGAAAAAAATTGCGTTGATTCTTTCTGGCTGCGGCCACAGAGATGGATCCGAGATCACAGAATCAGTCAGCTTATTAATCGCTCTTCACCAATTTGGCGCCACTGTGACTTGCTTTGCGCCAGATCTAGAATTTGAAGTCGTCGACCACCTCACGGGAAAAAAAAATGGCGAAAAACGAAATGTTTTAACCGAAGCCGCAAGAATTGCTCGGGGAAAAATTCAAGACTTAAAAGAATTAAAATGCACAAATTTTGATGGTCTGGCTTTTTCCGGAGGCCTTGGGGCGGTCAAAAACCTTTCCGATTGGGTCGTCAATGGATCTCATTGTCAGGTGCTACCGGCTGTCGCACAAATCATCAAAGAATTTCATCAGCAAAGTAAACCTATTGGCGCCGCTTGCATATCTCCGGTCTTATTAGCCAAAGTTTTAGGAATCGAAGGGGCCGAGCTGACCATCGGAAATGATCCAGAAACAGCCCGCGAAATTAACAAAACGGGGGCTCACCACGTTGACTGTCCAGTGAATGATTATGTCACAGACCGTTTGACGAAAGTGATTACAAGTCCGGCCTATATGTATGAAGCACTCCCTCATGAAGTTTTCAAAGGCCTCTCGGGACTTGCTAAAGAACTTGTCGAAATGTCCTAGCCACTATTAGAATTGAATCAGCTGAAATTGAGAGGCCATCCTATGAAAAAGAAAATCGCAATTATTTGCGGCGGAAAATCCCCCGAACACGAAATTTCAATTAGGTCCGTTAAAAATGTCATCGAGGCTTTGGATTCGTCAAGATTTGAACCCATTCTTATTGGCATCAGCAAAGAAGGAACTTGGTATCACTTCTCTCAATTATCGTCGATCAAAGAGGTCAAATTCTTATCAGATAAAAACAAACTGCCCGGCACGGAAGTCGCCTCATTTGTCGTGATCGAAGGTCAAGGCTGTCTTTATCTTTTAAAATCCTCACAAAAAATCGCGGTCGATGCCGTTTTTCCAATCATGCACGGAAGTTTTGGCGAAGATGGCACCATCCAAGGTCTTATCCGCATGATGGGTTTACCCTTGATCGGTTGCGACGTCTTTGCTTCGGCCGCCGGGATGGACAAAGAAGTGATGAAGCGTTTGCTTGAGCAAGCTCAAATTCCAGCTTCAAAATATCTTCTTTTGTCAGAACAAAAAAAATATTCCTACGAAGATTTAGTCAAAAAATTAGGGTCACCATTTTTTATTAAGCCCGCCAATGCGGGTTCTTCAGTCGGTGTGCACAAAATTAAGTCGGCAGAAGACTATATTAAAAACCTAAAAGATTCTTTTTTATACGACACAAAAGTTTTAGCTGAAGAATTTATTGATGGCCGCGAAGTCGAATGCTCTGTTTTAGGTCATTACTATAATGCCAAGGCCTCGGTGCCCGGTGAAATTATTCCTCAGCATGAATTTTACTCTTACGAAGCTAAATATTTGGATGATAACGGTGCCATCTTAAAAATTCCTGCCGAACTTCCTGCTGAAACGGCAAAGAAGTTGCAAGAAATGGCCGTCAAAGTTTTTGAAGTTTTTCTTTGCGAAGGACTGACTCGGGTTGATTTCTTTGTTCGAAAAAAAGATGGCGAAGTCTTCGTTAATGAATTGAACACGTTGCCTGGCTTCACGTCGATTTCAATGTACCCAAAAATGTGGGAAGCCTCTGGGATTGGATATAAATCTTTGATCACTCAGCTGATCGACCTCGGATTAGAAAAATTCGAAGCCGAACAGCGTATCGCGACTAATTATAAAGATTTGGCTCAGTGAGAACAAACCGGCGGCTGTTGATTTTTACTTTCACAAACTGACTGCAAATCGCCAAGGGCGCCGGCTTGTCCTGTTGTTCCTAAATCTCCCTTAGCTCCTTTGGGGCCTGGAAATTGATCACATTCATACATCAAAAGGCCTCTCGAATAAGGAAGTGCACCCGCAGGGCCTCCATCGCCGCCTTCGCCGCCCTCTCCACCGCTGGCTCCGACTCCGCCTTGACCCACTTCTGTGGTTGCCAAAAGTGTGAAGCCTTCATCCTTACTAATTTCTACGGAAAGGTGACCTGAAGCACCACCCCGCTGACCGTTTCCACCAGGATTTCCTTGATGCCCCTTATCTCCTGGTAGGCCTCGAGTCGGTTGTTTCGCACACGAAGCTCTAGCGAACATTCCACCGTCTCCAATCTGACCTCCAGGTGTACCAGGTTCTCCTGCTGCACCTTGCGCCCCTTTTAGTTTTGCATCGGGTGCCGCCGCTGGAATTCCATCGCCGCCGTTTTCACCGCGCATTTCGACGCGCAGGTGACCCGTTGCTTTGGCGGTTTTAATTTCGATAACGCCGCCAGACCGACCCGTTTTTCCATCGGCGGCTTTTGCGCCCGGTGCAAAACTTCGAATCAAACCGTCTTCAGAATGAATTTCTTGCGCTTCAATTTGTAAAGACCGGCCATCTAAGGTGATGGATCCCTGCGCCGTTAGATAAATTTTTGCAAATTGTTTCAAGACAAGACCATTTTGATTTTCGGTAAAAAGCTGGCTGAATTCTTTTTGAGAAAAATCCATCGCTCGGTCCACCACTAAGTCCTTTGGAATTTTTAAATCGATCTCATCAAATGGGATAATGTGACCTTGATTATTGCTGCGAAATTCATAATTAATTTCGTCACCTGCCTTTACTTTTTCATCAATCCAAATTTGATGGCTGAGCTTAATCCATTCCGAGTTTTTAACTCCCAAGATGGTTTTTGTGACATAAATTGACTCTGGGGCTTCGTGAAATTCAAATTTGACCTGATAAGTATTCGGGCTTGTCGATAAAAAGCTGGCATCGATTTTTTGATCAGCCGAGGTCGCCTGAACGGCGGGAGCCTCTTCAGCACCGTCACCCTTCGATTTTATTTTCATGCATGAGTACATGCTTAAGACGATCAGAGTGCTAGCGATTCTGGACAAAAGTTTCAATTTCATAGGTTCTCCTCTTTTTTTATCCCTGAGCACCGATGCGAATCGGGCACCAGGTCACAGGTTTTCAATGATGATCTTGGGAGTCCGTATCCGGACGTTGGTCCGCCTAGCCCTTAGTTGCGGAATGGTGCTTGCAATAGAAGTAGCTATCGATTGAAAAATTTGAGCTTGGAGAAGCAAATGGAAAAACGCGCGATGGATCTTAAGAACACAACTTCCTTTGAACAAATCGACAGCGAAGACCAGAGTGACTTCGTAACTGCCCAGAACAACTGTGCACTTTGTGGAACTAGTTTAGAACTTCGACATGTCTTTATGACTGAAACCAGTTCGATCAAAGAAGAGGCCTATTGCACTGAATGTGATATGCGGACCCGCGCCAAAATTTATACACTTAATTAATTCATCTGTTCTTTGACTGATAAAGCGTCAATTTTTTATCAGAAAAGAAGGGACCTTCGGCCTGGTCATCGCCGATTCCAAAGGCCGACTGCTTCAGGCCCCAGGGACTTTTATCTTCGGGTCGCATCCAGTGATTAAGCCAGAGGGCTCCGAATTCTAATTTGTCAGCCATTTTCCGGGCTTTGTCTTCGTCACCCCATAGAACAGCTAAATTTCCGTAGGACGTATTATTGGCCCACTTTGCCAGCTCATGCAGATATTTAACAATTACGATTGGAAAAACGGGAACCAGTAATTCATCCTGCTGGAGGTTGGAGCAATTTGGAAGATTCAAAAGAAATTGCGCCCCCTCTGAATCTGGCGCAAAAGCTTGGCCGTGTTCTTCCTGCGCCAAACGAAGAGTTTCATTTTTTAAACTTTGCCTGAGCCCTGGCCCCCAAGGACTGCGATCTTGGATCGACCGCGCCGGTTTTATTTTTAAAACTTTTTCCTTCAAACGTTCGATGATTTTTGGAGCTTCCGCTTCTGTGGTGAGCAAACGACTCATGCTCCAACCGGTTTGCCCCTGTCCGATGAGGAAACTTTCAACCATACGATCCCAGTGGGCTTCAGATTCAAAATCAGGTAGTATGATGGCGGAATTTTTAACAGAACCACGAATTTTTAGTTTTTTAAATTGTTGGGCTGTCGAGTGAATCACGCTTTCGGCATTTTTCGTTCGACCTACGAAACTGACGGCGCGAACGCCAGGGTGAGCGGCTAAAAAGGCTCCGACTTTAGAACCAACGCCCAAAAGAACTTGGATCGATCCGACGGGAGGTTTGATTTCTTCGATAAGAACTTTTAAAATCAGAGCTGTGATCGGTGACTTTGAAGAAACTTTAATAATTGCCGAATTGCCTGCAGCCCAAGCGGGAATTAAACTTTCCATGACTAATCTAAAACTTAAGCTCCAAGAAGTAATGATCGCGACAACCCCACTGGGGGCATTTAAATAATGATCCGAGGCCTTTTGCTGTAAGGCCTGTTTGTTTTGATCGATCAAGTGCAGAACGTGCTGGAAGGAACTTTCTTTGGTAAAAATAAAAGGTAGACCTTGATAAAGCGCTTCTTGCGAAGCCCAATCATCGATATTTTTTTCAATCGATGTTTTTAATCTTTCTAATAAAGCCAAGCGATCTTCTTTAGCCCAGGCGTTAGGTTGATTAAGAAATTTTTTGCTCGACTGGAGACAACGAATGACATCCATTTCGTCGGCTGGATTCCACTGTGCTAAAGGTATCTGATCCCACGGGCTCAGAAATTTTTGCGGCTCTGAATTTTGAGTTTCAGAATCCTGGCCATTAATAAGTTGGGTCAGCTTCACGGTCATCTGACTTGGTGTTACCACCAGCCTATCGTTAAGTTCAAGCAAGGATAAAAAAAAGGGCGGTGAAAGTCCTTTTTCCAAGCCAGGTCTAACGACACTAACCAGAAAGTGGTGCTTTACCGCCCGGACTTTGGCGAATTTGCAATGACTATGACGTCATTCCCTCCGCCTCGGTACTGTCACATGGTTTTACCATAAGCACCACCTCCTTCCCAGCCGTCAGAACGACTTACCATCATCATAACTTCTTGGAATTAATTTCGAAACAAAATATTTAAAGCTGCGCGATTATTTTTTTCTGAATCTGTTTCATATCCTCAGGCGAATGTCGCTGAGCATGGGCGAAATTGAGATCGCTCATTTGCCATCCTGGAATTAAATGCAAATGGAAATGGGGCACTTCCAAACCGATCACGGTTTGAAATACTTTCCGACACTCTGTCGCTTTTTGAACCGCTCGACCGATTTTTAGCGCGACTTGCTGAAGATGCAGATAATCCTTTTCTGGGACGTCGATCCAATGATCGACCTCTTTTTTTGGAATGATCAAGGTATGTCCCAATTTGACTTGGTCCAGCGCAAGAAATGAGAAAACCACTTCGTCCTCATAAATTTTATAACTTGGAAGCTCACCATTTAAAATTTTAGTAAATACCGTTGCCATTGATGTCTCCAAAAAAACCCCAGTCCTGAAAGACTGAGGTTTTCAACATTCCTGATTATTTTAGCTGCGCTGAGCGACAGGCGTCCACTTAAGGCCTTCGGGGCCTTTCCAATGACCGCGCGGGCGATAAATTCGGTTATTTGCATACTGCTCCATGGCGTGCGAACACCAGCCGCTAATTCTAGAAACCGCAAAAATAGGAGTATAAATATCAATGGGGATTTTCATGCTGTAATAAACTGTCGCTGAATAAAAATCCACATTCGGCATCAAGCCCTTTTCTTTTTGCATCGTATCGTCGATCAAAATCGACATTTCATACCATTGTGGTTCGCCAATTTTTTTTGTTAGCTTTTCAGAAATTTTCCTTAAAATTCGAGCTCGTGGGTCACCATTTTTATAAACTCGGTGACCGATGCCCATCACCTTTTCTTTGGCTGCCAAAGCATCAATGACGAATTTTTTAGCATTTTCGATATTACCAATTTTTTTAAGCGATAACATGACTTGTTCGTTGGCGCCGCCATGCAAAGGTCCTTTTAAGGCACCAATGGCGGAAACGACGGCCGAGTGTAAATCACTGAGCGAAGACGCCGTCACCCGCGTTGCGAAGGCCGAGCAATTCAACTCATGATCGGCGTGCAGAATCAAACAGGTATCAAATATTTTTACGAAATCAGCGTCAGGCTCTTTGCCACCACTTAGCATGTACATAAAATTCCAAGCCATGGATTTGCCCGCTTGCGGAGGCGTTGGCTCGCGCATATTTCGAATGGCTTCAAAGGCGCAAACTAGAGTTCCCATTTTTGCTGTTAAACGCAAAGCTTTGCGCCGATTCGCTTCCGCAGACATATCTTCGGCGTCTTTATCCCAATGTCCCATCAAAGAAACAGCTGTTCTCAGCCAAGCCATTGGATGGACCTTGGTAGGAATATCTTTTAACACTTTAATAAAGTCAGGCGGAAGAATCATTTCTTTATTCAGATCATCACTGAAACTTTTCAATTCAGCGGCTTTCGGTAAGCGATTATTCCAAAGCAAGTGAGTCACTTCTTCAAAAGTCGAGTTTTCGACTAGGTCATCGATGGTGTATCCTCGAAAATTCAGTGTATCGCCAACGATGAAAGACACAGCCGTCGTACAGGCGACAACGCCCTCAAGACCTTTATCTACAGCCCCCTCATAAATTTGAACTTCTGCCATAATGTGTCCTTTCAAGGTACTTCTTTTAGATTATCCTTTTGCCAGCTTAATAACTCGATCTTTGACTTCTGTCACGATGACCGTCTGATCCTTTTCGGGCTCTGCAAGCCCTGTGAATTTTTCGATTCTATAAAGAATCTCATTCCGTAATTCATGAACGCCGCTGCGAGGAGCTTCCCGGATTGCATCGCGAAACCTTTCGCCGCCCCACGGCTGGCCTTGGGAGTTTTGGGCGCGCCAAATTCCTTCTGTGCAAATCACGATTCGATCGCGAGGATTAAGTGGCAGCTTCATCGAATGCAGCTGCGGCTTTGAAGTTTTCGTCAGAACACCACTGCAAGCTTCTAAGTTTTCTAGGGTGTCTTGTCCCATCATCTGCAAGTACGCTTGATGGTGTCCAACATGACAGTAAGACAGTTCGTAATTTCGTTTGTCGACGACCCCATAAAATAAACTGATTTTGTCGTCTGTGCCCATCTGGGGTTGAAGCTCTTGAATCAGGCTTTGAACTGTTTGATGAGCTTCCGACGAGCGCTTGGCTTCACTGGAAGCCGATATTTTGATTAAAACACTCAGGAACAAAGCGGATAGACTGTAGCCCGAAGCACTTGAAACTAGGATGGCAAACTTCATGCGATCTTGAAGTTCAAAAATATCAAAGTAATCACCACCCGACTTCATTCCAGAAACAAATTTAGTAGAAAAATCAAACCCTGAAATGGGCGGTATTTCGATCGGATTAAGATGCTTTTGCAATTGACTGGCCATTTTCAATTCTTGACCCATCTGCGAGATGACCTTTTCAAGGTGTTGATTAGCTAAACCAAGCTGGCTTTTATAAAGCTGCAGTTCAGCGCTCTTGGAGGTCAGCTCCTGCTCAAGATCGCGAATACGATTTTTCAGACGTGCGGTTTCATCGGACATAGTTTTCTATTTTCCCTGATCTTTTCCGTTTTGAGAAAGGGAAAAAAGCTCTTGGACGAAAGTAGGTAAGATTCCATGGTTATCTTGCCACTGAGCGGCGCTGTCAGCTGACATTGAACGATCTTGCAGCCTTTGAGCTTTAAAATGCCCCCAGACCAAAGAGACACCGGTGACCAAGCTCGACCAAGTTAAGGCGCATATTAAAAACCAAACTATCTTTTCAGATAAGGGACCCGTGCTAAGATTGCTCATTTCATAAAATTCACTTTTTAATAACCCAAAAATAAAAATGAAAATAGCAGCCGCAAAAATGTGAATACTAAAGTATTCACAAATCATTTTCTTAAAATCTGGAGCCTGCTTTCGAACGACCCGCCAAAAAACAAACGCAGCTCCTATGCTTTCACCGATCACAAAACCAAGGGCCACATTCAGACCCATAACACCCATAGAAAGTCCCACCACCGAAAAGATCCACGCCCATCCTTCAAAAGGCAAAAAAACTGTCATCACCGCCGAAAACAGCAGCCAGCCTAGCACCGCAGGCAATCGATTGTCTGACAAAATAAAGAAAATATCTTGAGCATTTATTTCTTGGCTTAAAAACGAGCTCATTCGCAAAGTGTTTTCCATCGAATGCAGGAAAAGTCCCAAGAAAAACAGACACCAAAAAAAAGAGATCAATGAGGGCCATTTTTTGGGAATTACGAGTGCGCCAAAACCCGCCGTCAATAAAACGCCACCGGGCCACTGAAAAGTCATCGATAAAAAACCCGCCCAAAAAAGGACCGCCATCGAAGATAGGCTGATGAGACATAGGGACCAGCGCAAGGACCATTGTTTTCTTCCATTCAAGGCGATACTTGTTAATCGAGCCCGGTGCGGACTTGATGAAAGCACCGCGAAGCCAAGGCAAAGAAGAAACCTCTTAAAGAAAGATTCACTTTTTTCTTGGGCCCAATTTTTTTGAACCGCAAGAAAGGTCGTCCCTAATTTTTCACGAGCTTGCGAAAAAGACCAAAAAATAAGAAAGAAAAATCCTAAAAAAATAAAAATCATTTTTACCTCTGCACGTATAGATCGTAACGAACCGTGGTTCCCTTAAAAGAATGAATCGCTCCCGGCAAAAGAAATTCTGATTTTAGCGGTCGCTTAACAACCACCCTTTGAAAATTTTTTTGCAAAGCCAATTTTAAAACTTCCTGACTGTCTTCATCAGAGCCCACCAGTTCCCTAAAAATTTGCATCTCCTTGCGCGGCAGGGCCGACTTTCTTTTCTCTGGGTACATGGGATCAAAATAAGCGACCTGATAGAAATGATCGTCTGGAAGATTTTTTAAAAATAATCCACTGTCAGATAAAATAAATCGAAGCTCAGACAGATCTGACCTGTCGGTTTTTTCTAATGCTTGGGTCAGTAAGAAATACAGAATCGGATTTCTTTCAATCGCAGTCATTTGGAATCCACTTTGGGATAAAAAAACTGAATCGATCGCAAGACCCGCCGATAAATCTAAAACATTTCTGAGCTTTTTGTCTCCGGCCAGGGCTTTGATTAAAAGCTCATGCCCGCCTTGCGTATTTTTTCGAGAATAATCTTTTTTGTTTTCGTCAAAATCAACGGTGAATTCGCGCCCAGAAGGGTCAATCACATACAGGCCGTCTTCTTCTTGAATCAATTCAAATCGGTCTAATTTATTTTTCTGCAAGTAATCTTCACAAAGCTGGAAAAGATCGCTTTGATCAAAATTCATAAATGAGGTACCACAGGATTTCAATCACCCAAAGTCCCATGACAAAAGCTAAAAGATATTTTCCCTTATTTCTAAGTGCCAACATCCGCGAACCCGCCGGAGATTTCAGATGGGAAAGGTCTTGAAGAAATAAAATTGTTACAAAAATCATAAAAAGCCCATAAAACCAACACCAAAAAAACCCGGCATATTCAAAGTGGTAGCCAATAAATCCACCAAGGCAAAAAATCCACCAATAGCCGATCAGCCTTTTGCCATTATCAAAGCCAAAGTAATTCACCATGTTGTGCAATCCCGCTTGGCTTTGAGACACAATCAATTCAAGATTGCGCAAATGGATCGGCAATAAAACCATGCCTCCCCAGATTAAACCAATCACCAATGTTTCCGTGCGAACGGCGCCAGTAAAGGACAGTTCGTAACCCGAAGTCAAAAGCGGTCCTACCAGCAGAAAAATTCCTAGTTCCCCGCCAGCTGCTTCTTTAAAAGAAAAGTGAACCCGATAAAGGACTAAGTAACTGATCAATGCGGCCAGCACGACAAAAAATAAGACCGGCGGAAAAGCAATAAAAATGGGGAAGGCTAAGATGAATGAGAAAAATAAAAACCAATGACCCGCTTTACGAACGCTTTCAGCTGTTAACCACCCCGCCTGAATGGGACGACTTCCCAACTGGGAATCAATGCGATCAAAGCCCTTCATATGATCGACATAATCATTTCTTAGATTAAAGGCCGTAAATAAAAATAAAACTCCGATGGTCGCTAAAAATAAAGTCTCGGGATCGACAACAGTATTATCAACAATATTTTTACTGGCGATCAAAAACATGGGAAATAAAACTATCAAAAAGGACCGGGGCCTAAACGCCTTCATCCATACCATCAAAGCAGATGGTTTCTTGATTTCACTGACGTCAACAATTTGAAAGGTCACGCTTTCTTGCGCCGTATTCACATTCAAAGATTTGACTGGCAAAGCCCGCTGGGTCTTTGAAAAAGTACCTCGTAAATACTTATTGAAATCAGGAGATTTTTTATCCAGGGTGACGAACTGGCTCACGATGGTTTCTTCCGCCAGTAAAGGATGTCCGTCAAAGGTTGGATCTCTTGGCTCAGACATTTTTCATGAGGGGCCAGCATTTTATCTAAAGTTTGCAAATGGTGCTGATAAACGGCGATCAATTGACTGTTCATTTGATCAAATTGGTCGACAGAATCTCTGAATAAATTTTCTCCACCTAAGGCTCTATAAAAATCGTCCATATTCTGGCTGCGCACCAAAAGATCGATTTGTTCTTTTTTGCGTCCTCGGCTGACGAAGGCCCCAAAAGAATTAAGGTATCCTGACTTCAAATCACCAAGAATCGCTTTCCCCTCGTGGTTGCGAATGTCGTAATCTAAAAGATCATCGCTACGCTGAAAAAGCTGCCCCAGTAAAGTGCCCATCTCTTCTAAAAGCTGGTGCATTTCTTTGTTATATTTTTCGCTAGCAATAAAGGGGGCCCGCAAGCACCATTTAAACAACGATGCCGTTTTTAAATTGTGAATTCGATCTAATTGCTCTAGGGAGACAAAAAAATCGCCCACCACCGAGTCTTGTAACCACTCGCCCTCTAACAAGTCAGAAATCACTTCAGCTGTGTATTGAACCAACTGAATATTTCCAAAGTGAGATAGATTCACCATCACCCGAGCTAATAAATAATCTCCGGCCAGGACGGCATATTCAGGCGAATACTTTGTCCAACCAGCAGGCTTTCCCCGACGCAAATGCGATCGATCTACCAAATCATCGTGCAGCAAAGAAGCATTGTGGATAAATTCAATAGTCTGAGCTAATAAATGCTGAGTTTTTGCAGGCGCCTGAACACTGTCGCAAACCATTTTTATCAAACGGGCCCGAAAACCTTTACCGCCCGAAAACAAATCATCATAAAGTTGATTCAACCTTGGTAAATAAGCTGGAAAATCTTGGGGGTCATAAACCTTAAGATCAGCACCGATCAAATTTGAGAAAGTGGGTTGAAACGTTGTACGTTGCATTTTTGACTTCCTTCAGAGACTATAACCCATATCATGTGATTTCAGGCCCCAACAAGGACAAAGCTTTGGCAAAAGTCTTTAAAACCCATGTAACTGCGACCTTTCGCGAAGCTGATCCTGCCCAAATCATGTTTTTTGGGAACATTTTTGGCTGGGCCCACGATACCCTTGAAAAATGGATTTTAGAAGCGGGATATCAATGGAAAGATTGGTTCAAAAATAGCCAATTGAAGGTTCCGATTCGCCACACCTCGGCTGATTATACGAAGCCTTTTTATCCTGGCGAAACTTACCAAGTAGAAGCTTGTGTCAAAACCTTCGGAGTGACTTCATTCACTATGAAATATGTTTTTTCAAGTTCTCTTGGGGCGCATGCCATCGTCGAAATGGTGCATGTGGTTTTAGACGGAAAAACACATCAGCCCATCCCAGTTCCCGAGTCCATTCGACAAAAATTTTCGCCTTATTTGGAGACCCCTTGATGCCTGAACAAAATGAGAAGTTTTGGAAAGATGGAATTCAATTTCAATGTCAAGGATCAGGGAAATGTTGTACATCAAGGGGCGAGTTCGGTTATGTCTACCTGACGCCAGAAGATCGCCAGCGGCTGGCTGATTCACTTGGTGTTTCTATGGCCGCGTTCACCCGAAATTATTGTCAGCGCACAGGCACTGTTTGGCATTTAAAAGAAATTAAAGAGCGCCCTGATTGTCAGTTTTTAAAGAATAAAAATCGTTGCACGGTGTATGAGGCCCGACCGACTCAGTGTCGAACATGGCCTTTTTGGCCTGAAATGATGAACGCAAAAGCTTGGAGTTCTGAGGTCGTGGCTTACTGTCCCGGAATTGGAAAAGGTCGCGTGATCCCTGTGGCAGAAATCGAAGCGACCCTCAGTGAGCAAATTGAAAGTGAAAAAAAATACGGCCTTTAATTAGCAAGCCGTAATATTTGAGGGCGCACAACTTTTCTCAAAAAATGCTTTCCATAACACTTGTGTAGAAAAATCAAACTGCGACAAATTCTGAAAGAAGATCGGCTTATAAGCCCAAGACAGTTTAAAGTCTTTCACTTGGCTGAGTAAGAAAGCCGCTTTCACACCTTCGGCAGGATTCATTTTTCCGAACCAGGCTGAACCTAGAAAATGTAGCGCATGCGTATCTTGAGTTAAAACAAAAATTAAAGTTTGTTCATAAGCTGTTAAGCTATGAAACGAAGTCAGCTCGGACAATTGCACAATTCGAGAAAAATCATGGCCATGGAAAATTTCTTGTTCAAGAAGTTGAAAATAAAGTCCTCTTTTTTCTTCCGGAGTGGCCTTTGCTAAACGCAAAGCTTTTTCAAAGTACCTAGAGGCTTCATTTTTGCGATCAAAAGATAATTCTGCAAATCCCATACTTGCTAAATATTGAAAGTCGTCTTCTTGGTCGAAACTTTTTAAGTAAACATAGCTGGGCTCTAAATCTTGATTCAGTCTTAAGAAAGCTTTCAAGCGAATTTCACGAATCAAAGCCTTTTCTTCGACAACCGAAATTTCAGGAGCAAATAAAGATGCTTGCTCATAATATTCCATGGCTTTTCCGACATAACCAAGGTCTTCAAAGTTTTTAGCAAGGTACAATGCGGCTTCGCAAAACATTTCATCGTCAAATTCACCTTCACTTTGATGAAGTTCTTTTTCGATATCAGCTAAGACATTGTGAAGTGTCCCAAATTGAGATGTTTTCTTGTGAGTTTCTGCCATTTCAATCAACCAGCTTAGTTGTTGGGTCGGACTGTTTGCGATCACTTGGTGTCTCCTTTGTTGTTTCATTACTACACTGAATTGATATTGCAAAACTGGGCCACATCAAAAACTAATAGGTTGAATTTGAAATCAATGGCCGCCAAGGATGACGGAAAATTGTTAGCCACCGCCGCGCTGGGCGCTAAAAAAAAGAGAGCCGTTTTATTCTGAGACTTTTTTACTCGAGGACTTCTATAAAAACTGCAGCAATTGCCAAAGCGGAGGATTCCGTTTCAAATTGCTAAGTGTTCCATTGTGAATCAGAAGTGGAACAAAAATTTCACCGGACGTTGGACCACCATGCTGACCCAAGGTTCCTTTTTGAAAGGAAACTCCAGGTCTTGGAATGATCAGCGCATCGGGGTGAGACTCCGTTTGAAAGTAGTGACTTAAATTTGCGATAAAATAAGGATGGTAGAGATAGTTTAAATGCGAATCTAGATTTTCAGGACACACCGCCACAGGCTGTGGATTCGCCAAAGTCCGCGGTCGCACTTCCTGAACAGAAATAGCAAAATCACCTTCTTGGCAATGACTTGCGGAATAATTGAAAATGGTCTCTCTGACGGTCGACTTCACAGAAACAGTATTGCCTTGTCGTTCGGCCACCCATTCGACCGAAGGTTGACTCGCCATTTTTTGTAGATATTCAGATTTTTGAGCCGCTTTCCAATCTTTGGGAAAGTAAAGGCCTGCGAACCGACCTTCATTCAAAACTTTGAAGGAAGCCGCTTCAGGTCCTAAAACTTGATTGAGCTCCAAACGGGTCGAAATTGTTTGATCAAATCCATGGTCAGCGCTTAACAAAGACATGACTTTACGTTGATTTTTAAGCTCCGCTGATTTCAACATTTCAAAGAGTGGTTTCATCTGCGTATCTAACTTATTCAGATATTTTGAAACAATCGGTGAATCAGGACCCCGCTGATGCGATAAGAAATCGACGCCCACTAAATGAACAAAAATAAAGTCTGGCCAAGTGTCAGGTTTATTCTGACTCAGCAGGAGTTGCAAGGAATCCAAAGTCTTTCGATCCAGGAATTCATAGTCTTCGTTTAAGATGGCAAGGGCTGCCTGGGGATCCAAAATTTCGGTATGAACATCCGCATCAGCATAAAAGCTGTAACTTAAGCTAACTGTTTTTTGCCCCTTGGCTTTCAGACGCGCAAATATATTTCGATCTTTAATTCGACGGCTCAATTCAGAATAATTTTTTGGTTGTTCCAAATTAATCGCTTCATTTTCCTTAGCACCTAGAACGCGATTACCAAAAAGCCCATTCTGATCCACCGGCTTTTCAGTTAAAAGAGAACCAATCCCCGTAAAGGTCAGACTAGGGAAACCAGTCCGAGCCACAAACATCTCGTGCTTGGAACCAATAAAAAAAGCATCGATCTGCGGCATCCGCCCCGCCACAAGCTCTTGCTTCAAAGTCTGAACCGGCAGCCCATCGATAAGGAAAAAAATCACAGTGCGATTGGACCCAGGTAAAGGTCGCTTCTGCACAACGCGCGAATAATCCTTCGGTAATTCCCGAA
This sequence comes from Pseudobdellovibrionaceae bacterium, assembly GCA_043779185.1. GTDB lineage: Bacteria > Bdellovibrionota > Bdellovibrionia > Bdellovibrionales > Bdellovibrionaceae > JAYWDA01. The sequence goes on along the minus strand of JAYWEQ010000052.1, from coordinate 7,956 downwards.
AAGAAGCACAAGAATTAAAAAGCAGCAAAGCCACCAACACAGAAGACAAATTTTTCATGAAGAAATCCTTGCCTTACACTCAGCAAGACAAGAGCCACCTAGGATCCAAGACACCGCCTTCCCATCAACCAATCCTAAAAATTTTACCGGGCTAGCCCAAGGCTTCGACAGGGTTTTGCTTGTCACTTCTGGGAGGGGAGTTAGAGGGCTTCGAAGCCTCGGACATGCGTTTGTCACGGAGGTTTGCAAAGGCAAACCCCCGCGCCAAGCCGAACTGCGTTTCGAAGCCCTCTAACTCCCCTCCCAGAATTCACCTTCAAAAGGCCCTCGCTGCGCTGGGTCCCCGTCGCCGCGGCTCTATAAATACAGCTCCTATGTCTCAGATTTCAGTGCAGAAGCACCACCAACGCTAGCCAACGAAGTGCAGCGAAGATTTATTACGGAAGTATATCTTGGGGGGAATGGGCCGCTTCGAAACGCAGTTCGGATTTTCTAAGCTTTGCCAACGCAAAGTTTAGAAAAACGCATGTCCGAGGCTTCGAAGCGGCCCATTCCCCCCAAGACAGAGGTCAGCAAGAAACTAAGGAGAAGGAGCCAAGTGACTGTCTTCCCCGTGCTCGGCTAAAGGCTGCAACCCATGCGGAGCCGGCCCATTAATCACTTCGCCATAACGATGAAATCGCGAGCCATGACAAGGACAGTCCCAAGTTTTTTCAGACGAGTTCCAGCGGACTAAGCCGCCCAGGTGAGGACATTTGGCGGAAAATACGTGCATATTGCCAAAGGTGTCCTTGTAACAAGCTAATTTTTTTAATCCACGACGAAGAATGGCTCCTTCGCCCGGAGCAATTTCTTCAGTGGATTTTATATTTCCTGGAAGCAGCCAATCCGAATAAGGCGAAATCGAATGGAAGTTTTCGCGAACATATTCGTTCAAGTTTCTGACTGCTAATCGACGAGGATTATAAACTTCTGACCAAGCATTAGAGCGGCCTAAAATTAAATCTCTGATGATCGCTGAACCCATGGTTCCATAAGTTAATCCCATGCCACAATCGCCCGTGATGATATAAATATTTTTTTCAAGCGATGGATTTTTTCCGATGAAGGCTAAGCCATCAAAGGTTTCTAGGATCTGGCCAGACCACTGCGCCACCACCCTGGGTTGAATTTGTAATCTTTCGCGCACCCAGTGTTTTAAATTTTCATAACAAGCCTCAGGGAAGACTTGCTGACCTGTGCGATGATCTTCGCCACCAACAATTAATAAATCGTATTCAGAGTTTTTATTTTGGATCAGTCGAACATAGTGATAAGGATCGCCAGTATCCCAAAGTAACATGGGCTCCAACTGCCCCCGAGGAATCTCTACAGCAATCACATAAGACCGATACGCCCCCATTTTGGTGTGCATCGTTATAATATCGTTAACAGGACTGTTCGTACAGACGACCAAATCCTGACATAAGATTTCATAATTTTGATCGGTGATCACCTTGTGAGGTGCACCGTATTTTACATCCGTTGCGGGACTTTCCGTAAAAATCTTTCCGCCTAAACGCTGGATAGCCTGCGCTAAACCTTGCAGATACTTCACCGGATGAAACTGTCCTTGGTTGGGAAAAAGAATGCAAGGTCCCGTGTCGAACATTTGCAGCGGAGCCCTTGATAAAAGCTCGACATTCAATCCGACCTCGCGAGCCGCCAGGACTTCGTCTTTAAACAATTTAAGATCATCCTCTGAATCCAAAAAAAGATACCCGTTGACCCGCTTAAAGTCACAATCGATGCCTTCTTCTTGGCAGATGTGCTCGATCATCGTGATTGCTTGTGTATGGCTTTCCGCTACCAAACGCATGGTTTCCAATCCGTGAACTTGACGCAAAAAGGAATATCGACCATCAACGGCATTACTTAGATGTGCCGAGGTCAATCCAGACTCATGCAAGCCGAGGTGCAATTCTCGATCAATCACGATCACACTTTTTCCATTTTTTAATAACTGATAGGCTGTCGAGAGTCCCGCAATTCCCGCCCCAATCACCAAAACATCTGTCGACATATTTTCGTTGACTGCAAAAAATGTTGGGGTTGCGACCTCTTGCCAAGTCGAGACCATATCAGTGAAAAGTGATTTCATACAGAAACCCCCCTTCGACCAGGGTGCATTTTCTATTCCGTGGCAAATTGACTCAGAAAAACAGGGGTCTCTAGACGTTTTAAATATTTTTTAAGTTTAAAATTTCTTTTTTTAGAAGTTCTTTATCTTTAAAAGGATTCATCACTTTTATGGTCGCAAGACTGGTATTCTTGCGAGGAATTAACGCCACCGCTTGAAATTCCTTTTCACAAATATTTAAACAGCCCGAAGTCATGACGCGAATCTCTTGAGACAGACCAAGCTCTTTTATTTCACTTTTTAATTCTTTTTTAAGATCGTCGGCAAAATCAGCCGACGCTCCTGAAATTGATTTTGCACATTTCGTGCAGATAAATACGGCTGCTTTATTCCAGGGAAGCTCAACACTTTTCATTTGATTCCTTGCTGGCGTACTTTACCTAATTCGGTGAATAGAATTTCTTGGACCTGATGAAAGCCCCGAATTCTTTCAAAGGGAAGAACTTTTTGATTAAAAATATCTATGGCCCGCTGGGCTTCATTCTTTGCCAGGGTAGAGATTAAATGAACTTCGGCACCAAGACGCTCCGAATCTGAAAAACGCAAAATCCAATGTGAAAATCCCGGCAGCTCAGCTTGCAACCAACTGTCTTGCATCAACGACTGTAAGCGACCCAAATAGACGCCTTCGCCATTGATTTTTGCATAATCACTGGCTCGCCCCAGAATCTTAAAGCCATCTAAGGATTTTTCAGCCAAATCTTCTGTTGTGAACCAGCCATTTAAAATGGAACTTGAATCTAAAACTAAGTTTTCATTTTGCCTTTTCAGATAACCCTTAAACAAGCTATTGGCACAGATCTTTAGGAAACCCTGAGCGTTTAAAGCCATTTGAGCATGTGCCAGGGGACGAAAAACATCTCTTTCAAAAACGGCCACCAGGGCCGCTGTTTCCGTCATTCCGTAAGTCACTTGCAAAGGCCAGCCCAGCGCCTGAGCTCGTGATCGTAACTCTTGGCCTAAAATACCACCGCCAATAAAAACATTTTTCATCCCATCTGGAGCTTGAGCGCCCAAGGCAACCAAATCAAAAAGTTGGGTTGGTACCAAGGACGTATGGGTGATCCTATTATCTTTTAGAAATTGAAAAAAGATTTTTGGGTTCCACGCCGTTAGAAAATAAAAAAGCTGATGTCCCCACACATTTTGCCGAGCCTGCTGACTGAGTCCGCCAACATGAAAATGAGGCAGGCTGACAGCAACACGGTCGTCAGAAGAAAATTTAAAATATTCTCCGACCGATCGGGCCGCCTTTAAAAAAGCTTCCTTCGTCAGCCAAACAATTTTTGTATCACGCAAGTCGGTAGCCGTTGTTCCAGAGGTCGGGATAAAAATACTCGCGCTGACTTTGTGCTGCGAAATAAACTTTGTTATTTCAACTTTAAAAAAATCTTGAACTTCCGCAGGCCATCGTGGATTCATAAAAATATTATTTTCCGAATTTTTCCAGTCTACTGAAAAGGAATCCATGACTCCCCTTCTAACAGTTTTTTAAAGCCCGAACCGAACCCTTCAACTGACTTTATCCAGGGACCTTCAACAAAAATTTCAGAATGATATTGGGTGTCTTCAAAGACCTCTAACGTCAGACAGCCAGGCGCCAGGCTTTGCTTTGAAAATTTCTGCTGAAGTTCTTGAGCCCAGCTATAAGCTTGAATAACCCCAAGTGGATGATCCATGGAGCTGGTGACCGCAAATTTTATTTTCCAAGCCTGCAGACAGCCGATGACCACTTCCATGTTCATACGCTGAGGCTTGATAATTAAAACTTGCGCGACAGGCTTTTGATGTTTCTGCCATGAAATTTTTTTAGCCTCAAAATCTAGAGCTAAAGGGAGAAACTTTTGAGCCTCAAGCCATACTTCTTCAGTGTAAGGCATCGGGTCTTCCGCATATTCAATATATTTTGTAGGTATTGATTCAAAGAATTTTTGAAAGCTATTCCAATCCAGGCAGCTATTAAAATCAAGCCTGAGACCAAAATTTCCTGAGTCTAATATTTTTTTGGCGTAAAATAATTCTTTTTCTAAATCGCGCCCAGCCTTTAACTTGATCACTTCAAATCCCAACTTTTTATTTAAATCTAAAGCGTCCTGACCTAAGCTGTCTAAATCCGACACGATCAGATTATTTTTAAGCCTTGGAGATTCAGCGATCAAGGCCTTATTATCTGTGCGGGCATCACCATCTCGTTGAGCCTGTGCCATAGTCACTCGAGCTAAAAAACTGGGGTTGAAGTCAAGGAAGGACTTGATATGTGCGTCAAGGGGCTGATCGCCCAGTTCAGGCCAGGGATGCAAATCCGAATAGCCCACCCATTTATTTTTTTGAATTTTTAAAAGAATTCCTGTGCGCGGCTCGCTTGTTGATATTTTTCTATTCAAGCTTTGTTTTGGGAATAAAAGATAAGGCGCATAAAATAATTCCATTTAAAAAAGAAATCCAAGCCCCAGAATAAGCCCGAACAATAAATGCAATCCAGCGGCTTGCCCTAAAAATGCGTTGTATTCACGACCTGGATCTGTCCGCCAAATATTTTTCACGAGCTTTATTGCTAAAGGAAAAACAAACCAAGGCATTAAGCCAGCCGGCCAGTGGCCATCGATCATCCAGTAAAGATTTAATACAAAAGGGGCCAGGCAAAGAAAGGTGATTTCATATTTTGAAAATCTAACTCCTAAACGCACGGCCATTGTTTTTTTCCCAACTTTGCTGTCGCCCTCTCGGTCCCGCAAATTATTAATCGCAATTAAAACTGTCGCCAGAAAGCCAATTTGCAAGCCCAGAACTAAGGCGTCTGTTGACCAAGTTAAGGTCTGCACAAAATAAATTCCGCCCACAGCGATCAAGCCAAAAAATAAAATCACAAACAGATCGCCCAATCCTAAATAGGCTAGCGATAAGGGTCCTGCCGTATAACCGTAACCCAAAGCCACAGAACCTAAGCCGATGACAACCAGGGGCCAGCCCCCGCGCATCACCAGAGGAATTCCGCAAGCGATGGCCAACAGAAAAAATACTGTTCCTAACAACAAAACCGCTTCAGGTTTTAAGACTCCAGCTTGCGTGATTCTTTGAGGACCAATTCGTTCAGCCGTGTCCGCGCCTTTTTTAAAATCTAGAGCATCGTTCACCAAATTGGTTCCAATTTGAATAAAGGTCGCAGATAACAAGGCCCAGATTAAGTAAACGCTATGAAATTCCCCGCCGGTCCCCTTGGCTAACAGAGAACCCGCCAGACAAGGGACAAGGGCGGCGGTTAATGTTTTCGGGCGAAAAGCGCCCACAATACTTTTCAACTGACTTAATTGAAACGGCATTAGGGAAGCCGAGGAAATTTGCTAAAATCAGGTTTCCGTTTTTCGACATAAGCATTTTTGCCTTCTTTGGCTTCTTCGCTCATGTAATACAACATCGTTGCATTCCCGGCCATATCCAAAAGTCCCATCTGACCATCGCAATCGGCATTCAAACAAGATTTTAAAAGCCGAATGGCCATTGGAGAATGCTCTAATATTTCACGCGCCCATTTCACTGTTTCAATTTCTAATTGCTCCAGCGGCACAACATGATTCACTAAACCCATGTCCATCGCTTGCGTGGCATCGTACTGACGGCACAAATACCAAATCTCGCGGGCTTTCTTTTGCCCAACGATGCGTGCCAAATAGCTAGAGCCCAAGCCCCCATCAAAAGATCCAACTTTAGGGCCAGTCTGACCAAAGCGAGCATTATCAGCAGCGATCGTTAAATCGCAAACCACATGCAGAACATGACCGCCACCGATGGCATAACCCGCAACCATCGCAATCACTGGTTTTGGAAGTTGGCGAATTTGCTTTTGAACATCCAAAATATTTAATCTAGGAATTCCGTCTTTTCCAATGTAGCCCGCGTGACCACGAACTTTTTGATCGCCACCCGAACAAAAGGCTTCGTGGCCTTCGCCCGTTAAAATCACAACGCCAATGGATGAATCTTCACGGCTGAGATGAAAAGCCTCCTGCAGCTCTTGCACAGTCTGAGGCCGAAAAGCATTTCTTACGCGCGGGCGATTGATCGTAATTTTAGCAATTCCGTCTTTGGTTTTTTCATATTTAATGTCTTCATAGGTCTTAATGCTGATCCATTTTTCCTGGGTTATAATGGGATTTTTCGTAGCCATAACTTGCTCCTTCGTCCAGGGGCTAGAGGCCCATGGAAATGCATTGCGTTGCGGAATTTATTTATTTAACAGGATTTTTTCTATGTGACCAACACAAAAATTACTGTAAAACCTTTGAGTTATTACCGTGAGGTTCCCGTGGATAAAATATGGCTTTTGTCAGTGTTACCAATCTTTGCCCTTGGCTACTGGTTAGGCATTTTAAGCCATCGCCGCAAAGCCCATGAAGAGGCCCTGAATTCAGTCCGAGAAAAAAGCGAGCTCCTTGCACAAGTTCAAACCGTTCAAGCCAAATACGAAACTCTGAAGTCCCAGGGTGACGAACTGAGCAGCACCATGAAAACTGAATTTAAGCTGATGGCGCAAACATTATTGGAAGAAAAATCCAGCCGCTTCCTTGATTTAAATCAAAAAAATATGTTTGGCTTACTCGAGCCTCTGAAAGAACGTTTGAAAGATTTTGAAAAGAAAGTCGACGAAGTTTACGCGGCTGAAGGGCGTGAGCGCGGCATGCTTCGCGGAGAGCTCAATAAACTGATTGAATTAAATATGACGATGTCTCAAGAAGCTCGAAATCTGACTCAGGCTTTAAAGGGTGAAAATAAAACTCAAGGCAACTGGGGCGAGCTTGTTTTAGAAAGTATTTTGGAAAAATCAGGCCTGCGAGCTGGTTACGAGTTTATCACTCAAGGGGAAGACATGCAGCTAAAAGGCGAAAATGGCCAGCGCATGCAGCCTGATGTGATTGTCAATGTTCCCGGCCATCGCCATATTGTTGTCGATGCAAAGATGACATTAAAAGCTTATGAAGCTTATGCTTCGGCAGAAGACGATGCGCGGGACGGCTTTGCTCGGCTGCACGTCAAGTCGCTAGAAGACCATATCACTAATTTATCTGGAAAAAAATATCACACGGCGGATAAGCTGATCAGTCCTGATTTTGTTTTACTGTTTATGCCGCTTGAGCCCGCGTTTGCTTTAGCCTTTAAATTGAAGCCCGAAATTTTTCAGCAAGCTTGGGATAAAAATATTGCCATCGTCAGTCCGACAACTTTGCTGACAACTTTAAGAACCGTGGCGTCGCTTTGGAAACAGGAACGTCAGCAGCGCAATGCCTTGGACATCGCTAAGCGCGGTGGCTTACTGTATGACAAATTCGTTGGCTTGGTGACTGATTTCCGTAATGTCGGCGAAAAGCTGGAGGCCGCCCAAAAGGCGCACTCCGATGTTTTTAAAAAGCTGAGCGACGGCAAAGGCAATATCATCAGCCAGGTTGAAGAGCTGAAAGAGCTTGGTGTTAAAACTGAAAAGAGCCTTCCACAAATTGAAGGCTGATTTTTTACTTTCCTAGTTTTGCTTTCTCTTCTTGAAGTTTTTTGATTTTTTCATCTATATGTTGAGCTTTCATGGCCTCATGCTTTGCTCTTAACTCTTTTTCTTTGCCTTCCGTTGATTCGTGACACTTCTTCATATCTTCGTGACTGCTCGCCGAGCTGAGGCAAGATTTTTGCTCCTGCAGCACAGAAATTCGCGACTCTAGACCTTCTAATTTATCTTTTTTGAATTTTGCAAAATCAGGATTTCCTGGGCCCGCTTCTGCTTGCGCCGTTGC
>JAYWEQ010000051.1:0-9134 GCA_043779185.1 Pseudobdellovibrionaceae bacterium | reverse complement strand
AATGATTCGTTTGGTCGCAAGGAGATGATAAGCCTCTAGAAAAACTGAACTTATTCGACGCGCGAGTTAAAGCAAGCACACTTAAGTGGGGCAGTTTCTAAGTTCCTAATTCTGTTAAACACCATTTTGCTAATTCGCCCAGCTTTTTGTGATCTTGATAATTGGCAATATGTTCTTGCAAGGCTTTGATTTTCAAATTGGCAGCAACGATGATGGCGTTTCTTTTAAGGCCAAAGGACCCGGCCCGATCCAGGGGAGTGCCTTTAAACATTCGCTCCAATTGTTTTCCTGAAGATATAAGAATCATTTTTAATTCTTCCGTCAGGGCTTGACGGGCATCAATGGGGTTTTTCATCTGTTGGTTTTCTAAAAGTGGCTTAAAGACTTTTTTATTCCAAGGGCAAACTGTCTGGCAAAGATCGCAGCCAAAAAACCAATCACCAATCTTTTCACGAAGTTCAATGCTAGGAACACCGCGGGATTCAATCGTCAAATAAGAGATGCAGCGACCCGCATCCAAAAGGCGTGGCTCCTTGATGGCCTGAGTAGGGCAAATCTCGATGCAAGCTTTACAGGTGCCACAAAAATCCGCGACAATTTTTGTATTCGCTTCTAAAGACAGACTGGTTAAGATTTCACCAATTAAAAACAGGCTGCCCTCATTTCGATCGATTAAACAGGTGTTCTTGCCGATCCATCCCAACCCAGCTCGGTAGGCTAAATCTCTTTCTAAAACGGGGCCACTATCTGTCAGAACAAGAAATTGCTCTTCGGGATAAATTTCTTCCAAAGAGGCACTCAGTTCTTTTAAATATTTTTTAATCCAAAAATGGTAATCTGAGCCTTGCGCATAAAGGGCCACGCGCAAGGAACTGATGGGAAAATTTTCGCCCTCCGGATGGGGTAGATAGGGGAAACAAAAAATTAAAGATGATTTTAACTGCGCGCCTAAAAGCTGGGGGTTTGATTTTTGTGGCAAATGCTCTTTTAGATAACTCATGCTTGAATGATAACCCTGATCCAGCCACGATTTATAGAACTCGAGGCTTAAGGGTGTTTTCAAATCGGCCTTGCCCCAGTGACTGATGGGACGGGACGACACCCACTGATCAAGATGGTTTTGCAGTTCAAAGGGGATCGTGTCAGACTCTGGGGGCATGTTTAAACAACCTTTAAAGCAGTCAGTTCAGGATTTAACCCTTCTCAAATCTCATCCGCAGTGGGGCTTGGCAAATAAAATTTATGAAACGCTGACGGCACAGGGATATCAGACGTATTTAGCTGGTGGCTGTGTCAGAGACCTGCTTTTAGGTGTGCGTCCCTCAGATATTGATATCGCCACAGCCGCAACGCCATCACAGGTCAAAAAGCTTTTTTTAAAAACCATCGACGTGGGAGAGAATTTTGGTGTGACCCGAGTGATAGAAAATGGTCAAGATATTGAAGTGGCTGTTTTTCGCACTGACGGTGACTATCAAGATGGGCGTCATCCTGAGACAGTGGTCTTTTCAGACCCCGAACACGATGCCCAGCGACGGGACTTTACAATCAATGCGCTTTTCCTAGATTTGCAAAAAAATGAAGTCATTGATTATGTCGGTGGGCTCAAAGATCTTGCGCTAAAAATCATTAAGACCGTAGGCCCTTCGGAACAACGCTTTCAAGAAGATCATTTGCGCGTCTTAAGGGCCTTAAGATTTTCAGCCCAGTTGGGATTTGAAATCGAGGGATCGACATTAAGCGCTGTCCAGAAAATGAAAGAGCTTTTAAAAAAAGTCAGTGGCGAGCGAGTCCGCGATGAAGTTCTAAAGTTATTAAAATCTTGGCAGCCCCATGTCGGTTTTGAGCTGATCATTTCAACGGGTATTTTTGAAATCCTTTTTGGGAAGCTACCTCCGGAAAGTTTAAGTCTATGGAAAAAGATCTTCCCACTTCCTAGCGACCTAAGAAGTGAGATTTTTTGGCTGGGCTTTTTTTGGCCCTTATTGGAAGCAGAGGCTGAAGGCCAGTCATCCATCCCGTGGAATGAAATCGAAGATCAAGTGAAGCTTTCCAGAGTTGAGCGAAAAGCTTTTAAGAGCGCGCGCGATTTTCTAAAGAAGCGAGAACATTGGCAGGGTCAAAAGCTGGGTGAAAAAATTCTTTTTATGCATCAAAATGTCGGACCCAGTTTGATCGCCTTTACAGCCTTATCATTTCCAGCCTGGGCGTCTGAATTTATGAATTTAAAGAAAGAATACGAGCGCGTCGCCCCACAAGGGCAGTTGCCAGAGCCCTATTTAAAAGGCCAGGATGTCGCTGATCTGCAAGGCCCCGAGCGCGGAGGGGCCTTAGAGGCTGCTTACCTGGAACAGCTAGAAGGCTCAGTTCGCTCTCGAGGCGAAGCTTTACAGTGGCTGACGGCTTATCCTAAAGGATTAAAAAAATGATGGAACATCAATTTTACTTTGTGCCTTCGACTTGGAAACGCGTCTTCGCTTGGTGGCTCGATCAAGTTTTTATTTGGATGGTGCTGGCTCCCATTTTGATGATGTTTCCGCAAACAGAAGATGGGTGGATTCAGCTAAGTCTTCCTTGGGCCATCATGCTTTTTTTGTATCCTGTTTTATTTGAAACCTTGGCCCTTTATTTTCTGAACACCACACCTGGAAAATGGATTTTTAATTTAAGAGTTGTAGCGGCCAGCCCAGCCGCGACGGAGCATTGGGGAGTTCATGTCTTAATTCGCAGTTTGATCAGTTATTTTGGCATATTTTTCTGGGCGATTTTTGCAACCGCTTTTTTTCGCTATGATCGAACCCACTTGGCGGACTGGATCGCGGAAACAAGAGTTGTCGGGAGCCATGCCGGTCGATCTCCTAAGCTAAGACCCGTCTTTGGAATGAGTCTGCTGATTTTAGGTTTGGTGCAAGGATGGGCTTCAATGACGGTTCAGATCAGCAATGTTGAATATGAAGATGGATTTATTTATATTCCGGATCCCACGAGCTTTGCTTCTGAGATGGAAGATGAAGAGTGAATTTTAACCGGCTTTTGCTGTTGGGATATTTTCATGCAAATGATCCCAGACTTGATCTAGTTTATTTTTTAGAGTGTTCGTGTTGAAGGGCTTGATTAAATAATCAGACGCTTCAGTTCCTGCTGCTTCCAAAGATTTTTTTTGATCAAGGTCGGCTGTGATCATGACAAAAGGAGTTTCGCAATGCTCAGTTCTTGCCTTACAAAAGGCTAAAAGTTCAGTTCCTAGCATCTGGGGCATGTTAAAATCACAAATAATAAATCCGTAGGCATTTCCGGACTCATAAGCCTTTTGAATCATAGGTATAGCTGTTGGTCCGTCTGGGGCTTCACTGACGTCTGTATAACCTAAGTCTGAAAGCACTTTTTTGATGACCTTTCGCATAGTTGTGAAGTCATCTACAATCAGGAAGCGGGTGTTTTTGGGAAACATAATATCTCCTGCTGGTTTTGGTCCTAGACGCTGATCGTGTAAAACCTATCCTTATATCGGTCCAGTTTTTAAAAACATAAATTTTAGTCTATTGCGTAATTGTGATTTTATTGTCAGACTTATAGACAGGTGGTGGTGTTGGTTTTTACGGACATGAGTCTATAGGGACTAGCAAAGGTTTTAAACAATTAGGGAAGGGAGCAAGGATGCTCAGAGATGTTCTTATACAAAAAGGCTTGTCAAATCGTGAGGCCGAAGTGGCTGAGCTTGTATCTAAGGGCTTGTCAAACAAGGAAGTTGCAAACCAGTTGTTCGTGACTGAAAAAACAGTCAAATTTCATTTAACTAATATCTACAAAAAAATGAGCGTTAAATCACGCGCTCAGTTGATTGTATGGTGTCTTCCTCACTTGGGTTTCGTTGAAAACGAATCTCGACAAGAGAACACTAACAATGCTGGCATCCAAGCTCAGGCTTACAATGCTCCGCAAACTCAGACAATTCCTGCTGGAAACGCAACTGTTTCTGGTTCGGTCGCTGGGACAACAACACTTCCAGGTGCTAATAACGGAATCAGCCGCGGAAACGGTAATTCTGATATGGGCGCAATGGGAATGTAGTTTTTAATTTTGTTTAAACCGGGGTCGTGATCATGTCGGATGCTAAGTCAATTTCAGCTTCCACCGTGACCATGACCCAATTGGTATTGCCCAGTCATACCAATTCCCTCGGAAGTATTTTCGGAGGGACTGTGATGTCCTGGATCGATATTTGTGGTGCGATCGCCGCTCAAAGGCACTCTAAATCTGAGGTCGTAACTGCTTCCATAGATGAACTTCATTTTGTAGCTCCTGTCTATAAGGGTTGGGTTGTTAACCTGAAGGCCAGTGTAAACTTTGTGGCCAAGACTTCGATGGAAGTTGGAGTCCGAGTTGACGCCGAAAACCCTAAGACGGGGGAAACATTTCACACCGCTTCGGCTTATCTGACTTTTGTGGCCATTGGCAGCGACGGTAGACCAAACAGAGTTCCCCAATTACTTTTACAGAGTGAAATTGAAAAAAGACGTTTTGATGAAGCCAGACTTCGTCGTGAACATCGCCTCGCCACTCGAAAAGCAAAAGCTGAGTACAAATCTTAAATAAGAAGTTAAATGTCTATCATTTACTCGAAGGTTTCCTCGGTAGCCGAGAGTTTGCCAGTGCTTTTTTAAAAAGTTTACTTTTTTTAATTTTTTCTGCGGAAGCTTGGGGCTCCTTGTCGCACTCTTCGACTTCTGGATCAGCTTTTCTTAAATTAAATCCAGCATCGAGCGATCGCTGCACGATCTCTAATGCTTGCAATGGATCAAAAGGTTTCTCTAAAATTTGAAATTTATGTAATTGATATCTTTCTTGAAGAGTTGAAGCGTCGATACTGCCTGTGATGATGATGACGGGGGTTAAAATATTTAAATCTCGAAGGGACGATAAAAGTTGCAACCCGGACATTTTTGGTATGAATAGATCTGTTAAAATAGTATCGATGGATTCATTTTTTGCTAATTCCAAAGCCTCTAAGCCATTGTTTGCGATTAAAACCTGATCCGCTAGGGGAGATAAAATACCGACTAGAATCTGAACGAAAACTTTTTCATCAACGACAATGAGAAGTGTTTTTTTTGGAATTGTCAGAACCGGCCTCCTGAAGGGGGTGCCTTTTTCTGATCGGTCAATTTTTTTATGACTTTATAGATAAAACAAATAAAGTCTTATTTAACTAGGTAGTCTTTCCAGCGCGATAATAAGGCCGGTGTTAAGGAGGCATAGCAAACAGTGCCTTCAGTGGCCGTTTCTTTACGGCTAATTTTAGTTTCGCGATCCAGATCGTAGATTTTATATTCTTCCATTCTTGGAAAATACAGCTGCACATCGGTTTGCATTTCGCCGATGGTTTCAGCCATTAATTTTTTCAGCTGTTCGATGCCTTGACCTGTCAGCGCCGAAACAAAAACCCGCGGATATTGACGGACGCGGAATTGGGCTTCGACGGGGCTTGAATCAATTTTATTAAAGATATGGATGATTTTTTTATCCTGCCAATTGAATTCTTTAATCAGTTCCTCAACCACTTCCATTTGGCGAACCATATTAGGTGACGAAATATCAATCACATGAAGTAAAACATCAGCCTCGGCGGATTCTTCAAGTGTGGCTTTAAAGGCTTCGATCAACTGTGGGGGAAGCTTTCGAATAAATCCTACCGTATCAGTGACAACGGCAGGCGGGGCATCAGGGAGGAATACTTTTCTGGTGGTTGGATCCAAGGTCGCAAAAACTTGATTTTTTGCCATCACTTGCGAGCCCGTCAGTCTGTTCAGTAAAGAACTTTTTCCAGTATTGGTATAACCAATCAATGCAAAACTGGGGATCTCGTGCCGGCGGCGCGAGGATCTGTGCTGCGCGCGACTTTTTCTGACGCCATCTAATTTTTTCTTAATGACGGCGACTTTTTCACGAATCCGCCGGCGGTCGTTTTCAATGGCCGTTTCGCCGGGACCCCGTGTTCCGATGCCTCCACCTTGGCGCGAAAGGGATCCCATCCAGGCATCCACCATGCGCGGCATTTGATCTAATAATTGCGCCAGCTCAACTTGAAGTTTCCCTTCAAAAGTCTGAGCCCTCAGGGCAAAAATATCTAAGATCAGCTGACTTCGATCCATGACACGAGCTTGAATTGATTTTTCTAAGTTTCTGATTTGGACACCTGATAACTGGTGATCAATCACAACGATCGTGGCCCCGGCTTCAGCGACCATGTCGCGGACTTCTTCGACTTTGCCTGTGCCAATCAAATAGGCTGGATTCCACTGCGGAAGAATTTGTATTAAAGAACCCACGACTTCGCCACCGGCCGCGACAACAAGCTCTTCCAGTTCTAACAAATTTTCTTTGATTTCAGACAGGGCTTCGGTCTTAAGTCCGACACCAATAACCACGACTCGATCTTGAGTTTTGATTTTAGCAACTTGATAAGTCAACTTAAGGAAGGCCCTCGATTCCAAACCCCAATGCCTGGGGCTTATCTAAATAATAGCATTAATCAGAGAGCCCTCAAGAATTATTTTTTTACATCTGCTATAAGGAAAACTAAGCCTTAAAACCCGATGGAATGGAACTGTATCCTGTGCTAGGTCTTTAGAGGTGAAATCCGATGTATTGAGTCTGCCGAAAGATGGAGAGGTGTTGTTTTTCCCAAGCTTATTTAGCAGGGAAGAAAGCAACCATTTTTTTGCTGCTTACAAAAGGAAGTTCGTTGGCGACAAGAACCCTTCACTGGGAGCATAGCTTGCCTAAAAGGACAAAAAGTCTAGAGCCAAGAATTAATATTACCTTCCGCCATTTTATGATTCCAGAAATTTGTACTTTCTTGTTTTTCACTAAAGTTTTGATAAATACCACGGACGAATTCTCGCCAGCCAATCACTTGCCGAATAAATCCTTCTAAGGATGACACGGGAATTTTTTGAACCTTGGCGTGCTCGGTGACAATTTGAATCACCTCGGACGGAGTCACTAAGCCAGTATTAAGAAAAGGCGTCAGAACAGAGTGAAACAAAAATGTCGAATGAGCCGGGATCGCATCTTCATAGGGTCCGAATTCATGCAGGCGTTCTGAAGCAAAACTTTTTAACCACAGCCTTGCTCCTTTGCGATCGACCAGCAGCCAAAATGGACCTGCAAAACCAGGGTAATGGGGAAAATGCTTTTCGCAAAGTTCGGTGACTTTCTCTGTGATCGGGCTGGATTTTATGGTTGGCAGATTGGGTGTTTGAAGGGATTTCGGTAAGGCCATTCTGTTAACTTCATCAAAACTCCATTGTCCCCCGATGGGTTCAAGTTTTGAATCGACTAAAATCTTAAGCCTTTTTCGTTGGGCTTCATAAAAAGTTTTCATAAAAGGCCGGCGCGATGTACCTAAATAATCTTTAAACTGCTGACGGCTGGTTAAAAACATCGGCGAGGGCCAAATGACGGTTTTAACCTTTAAGCTTGCAAACAATTTTAAAGGCTTTGTTTCAAAAAATTTATCTTCGATTTCAAAAAAACAGATTTCTAAGACTTTATTTTTTTTAATATAAAGTGTCAGGCTTTCTTCAAAGGTTTGTCTTTTTAGGGAGCTATCAAATTCTTCATAATAAACCTTGATGTCATTTGATTTAAGTTCGGCTGCATAAGTTCGCATGGCAGCTATGAAAAAAATAATTTTTTGCTTATGAAATTTGAAATAAGTGCAAAGCTCAAAGTCTTCACGCATAAAAACTGTGATGTCTTTTTTCCCAGGAAAATTCTTTTTAATAATGCTTGGTTCAAAAAGTTGATTTCCTAAAATAAGGACAAGACTCATTCTAAACCTCCGCTCGTCATTAAATTTGAAAGAAAATCAGGCGAATCCATCTGCAAAATAAATTGCAAGCCAAATTGCGCCGATTGGATCATGGCCTCTAACTCTTTCAATCTTTGGGAATTCGTGGAATCATCATTTGAATTTGATTGAAGGGAAAAAAGCTTTTTCTGAACTTCGTCGATTAAGGGCTGTTCTCGTTTTTGTAAGACACTGCGGATGACTTTATAAACGTCTGGGTCGGCAGTATAGAATTTAGTCTTAGCATCTTGGGACTGAGTCGGTAAGATCAGTTTCCATTTCTCAAGCTCTGCCAACGCCGGGCTGACAAGAGCCTTTGATACTTTTAGACGGCGAACCAAGTGGGTGGCGGAAAGGGGCGTCTGTGAAAGGTAAAGTTGCGTCCAAAGGGCCCCGTGGATTCGGCGAAAACCCCAATAGCGAATAAAATTTCCCACTGCGATTGAGAGCGCGCGCATTTCTTTAAAATTCGAGGGTGGATCTTGCTTTTTCATTTAGTTCATACTAGTATGAACTAAAAGTTTAATAAAGGATTAATATGCTTAAATATCCAATGAATTTTAAAGCCGAAGCAAAGGCTGCTAACGGCATGGGTGGAACTTGGGAAATTAAATCTTATGAGTCTCTTTCGAAATGTGCCATTCCTCCAGAATTTGGTGGACCTGGCGGTGCTTTTTCTCCGGAAGATTTATTTGCGCAGGCGCTGACGAATTGTTTTGTGGCCACATTCAAAGTTTATGCTCAAGCATCACGGGTTGAATTTCAAAGTGTCAATGCGACGTCAAATTTGGTGGTCGATACGAACGAAGCTGGAAAGCCTGTGATGAAGAAGCTTATCCTGAATTCCGTAAAAACCGAATTAGAATTTAACTTGCAGGTGTCTTAGCTACGTTGGTTCCATAATAATTTATTTTGAAGCGGGTTGATCTTTAGGCGCTTCTTTTTGTTTTTTCGATTTCTTTTTATGTTTATTAGATTTGTGAGTTTTTGAATTCATTGCTTCCTTGGAAGATGGATCCAAAAGACTCATTCCCTCTGGAGTTCCCTCTTCGTTTGGATGAGAATTCAAATCATTATTTCCAGGCTCTTGAGCTAGCAGGTTGAGTCCAAAGATCATCATTATCGCAAATAAAATCATTTTCATATTTTTATCCATTTTATATTAGTTAACGCTTTTCATGAGGACAGCTTAAGGTTCAGCTTCAGAGATTTCAAGTCAAAGTTTTTAAAGATGTTCACCTAAAATCTTCAAGAATCACAATGAACTAATGAAAAAAGG
>JAYWEQ010000050.1:0-3365 GCA_043779185.1 Pseudobdellovibrionaceae bacterium | reverse complement strand
ATTTATCCGGCCAATTTTTTAACAAAAAAATATTCCTTGAGAACATGAGCTCCCAAGCTAATTTTTCAAAAGTTCTGAGATTTCGTGACGAAGATGGCTGAGTCGATAAACAAGGCGATCCAGTTTTTGTTGGTTTTTTATCGGATTTTCTTCTGCATATTTTTTGATAAACCTGCGGGCATCATAGAAGGACCGATTAATCCCTTCTTTGAGATCTGGAACTTTAAATGAATCCCCCATGACTTCATAGCGATCACGAACTTTTGAAAGTGCTGTGAAATATTCGTGTCGAATTGTTTCTTGTGTGACAGCAGCATACCCCAATGTCATTTGTATACTATGGTGGCCGAGAAGTTTTTTAAGTGTAGTGATGGGCAGCCCAGCGGAAAGCAAACTTGTGGCATAGCTGTGGCGAAGTCGGTGCAAGTTTATCTTGCCTGGTATGGCAAGGCCCTTGGTGACCTCTTGGAACACGCAAGAAAAATAATGTCTCTTGCGCTGCCTTCCAGCAGGGTCAGAAATCAGAAACACAGCATCTGGTTTTATATGTGATCTTTTTGAATGAAAGCGTTTAATTTTTTCTACAATCTTTACGGTGTCTGGGTCGAGTGGAATTACTCGCTCATTATTCAATTTTCCCAACGGGACTTTCAAAAAATAGTTGCCGCTCATATCTTCTTGGACGCAGTCCAAAGTGAGTTTACAAAGTTCACCAATCCTAAGACCCGTGCGCCTCATGAGTAATAGTCCGAGGTAATCAATATCGTCGCTTTCACTAAGTCGCCTCTGGATTTCCAGATCAACATCCACTGGAAATGGCCTGGGCAATGTTTTTGTTGTTTTCGGTAGATCAGATTTTTTAACCAAATCTTCAGGATGTATTTTTAGACGCCCATGCTCAAAAAGCCATTCGAGGTAGGTGCGTATTTGCAACAGGCGTGAGCAACGATGATTTTGCCCCAGTTTCCGCTCATTCATATCTATCATTAAATTTTCGATATCCAGTCGGATAATTTTATATGGAGTTTTTTCTCTTTTGTACTGAAGGCGATAAAAGGCGCGTAGACTGGATCGGTAGCCGTCCACGGTATCTTTTTTATGTTTTGCTTTTAGGACCTCAAGAAAATTGTTGGCAAGTTCCGGCAAGATCATCGCTCTTACACGACTCAATTCTGGATTATATTTTGGAAACAGCTTTTTTATGGTATCCGCAGGCACCAGTTCATTCTCTGTGAGATTCATCAAATATCGGCGAACATTATAAAACACAGTTTGCCTAGAAACTGGTCGCAGTCCGTGTAATTCAAGATCCAGATCAAATTTTTGAAATGATTCAATTGTCAGTTGATGAATTTCAATTTTATTTTGTAAAAGGAACCGATGAAAATGACGGAGTGACGCTTTGGTAAACTTCAAAGTATGTGGTGCTCGGGTAAGCTCCAACATCTGAACAAATTTCTCAGCTTGAAATGGGAGGGGTTTAGGCTCGCGGTATGGCATATCTGTCTCCAAGACGAACCATGGCTTTTTCATATTCAGCTCGAATATCTTCCATAAAAAGTTCGATATAAATTTCACTTGTTTGGGGATCTGCGTGGCCGAGGAGTCTTTGGATAGTGGTGATTGGAACTCCTGCTCTTGCTAAATCAGAAGCAAATGTATGGCGGAATTGATGGGGCTTGGCCTTTGCCACATCGGTAACCAATCTGCGATATCGAAAAAGTGAGCGAAGCCCCGCCGTTGTCATGGCCTTGCCAAGATCACACCCCTGAAGAATTACAAAAAAATGATCGCCGCATTTTGATGGGCGCTCATAAGTAAGATATTTTTCAAAAATCTCCATGAGCCTTAGTGACATAGGCACAATTCGTTCTCGTTTCCCTTTTCCCATCACTCGCAGTTGACTTTGTTGAAAATCAACATCGTCTTTCTGTAGATTTATGACCTCCTGACTTCGCAGGCCACAAAGAAGCATTGATAAAATAATAGCCAGATCTCGATAGCGGCGAATATCTTTCAAAAAATTATCCACATCTGATGGCTTTAGCGGATCAATTACTTTTCTTGGAACCTTTACGTGCAGTTCAAGAAATGATTTTTGTGGGATTTTAAATAACCCAAGGCGACTTTCTCTGCGAGAGTTTCTGTTTGATCCTTTGGAGTACAAAACACCGGCAGAATGTGGAATCTGGCAACCGTAGCAGAAGCGATAAAACATTCGCACACTAGCCAGTCTTCGGTTAATGGATCTGGGCTTCAGGTTTTGTTCCTGACAATAAAACATCCAGCTTTGAAGATGTTTTTGATTAAATTTTTTGCTCCAAGAAATATTTTGAGATTTAGTCCATCTATTAAGCCCAATTAGGTCATAAGCATAGGATCTGGCTGTCGCCAGTGAAAATCCTTTGCAAATCATGGCATATAAAAACTCGTTCGCTTTTTTGGAAAAAGTTCCTCCGTCAATAATTTGAAATTTTTGTTCAGAAAAAACAACTTTCATTCTGATTCAGCAATTTCATGAAGTTGCGCCATCGCCTGCAAAAAATTGGTCCAAATTTCATGATTCCAATCAGAAAGTAGATCTGCAAGGTGGGCCCCTCCCTGTTCGCACCAAATATCCATCGCGACCTGAATCAAAAGTTGGTCTTGATACGATAAAGATCGAGATTCTTTCAATAATTTTCTGGGTGATTCCCGCAGTTGTGGGCATTTATGAGAAAAAAGAAACTCTAAAAGTTGTTCGTCATTTTGAAATAGAGTTTGGATGACTGAAATTTTGTGTGCTGTCTGTAGATTCATTAAATTCCCCGTCAGTAAAACATTCACAGCCGCAAAAAAGACAAAACGTTAGTTGAATAATCGGCCTTGGTTGACAGATTTTTAATAGCTCTGAATTACTTTTTGAAGATTTATCCATCACGATATTTTTCAAAATCCATTTTTTGTTGAATCTGTATCGGCGATTCCTATCGCAATGATCAAGTCTGGCCTCAGGGCTTTGTGCATATTTTTTTCGTGCTCGTTTTCGAGCCTCCCTATAGCCATGATCTCGGCAGTCGTGGGAGCAATAACGATGGCCACGAAAACACCTATGACAAATGACGAATAGCGTAGAACAAGTGGGACAAACTATTGAATGGTGGCTGGCTATTTTATATGCTGGCATGATTTGTAATGCCACAAACAAAGCCCCATGGTACACAAAGGCGATATTTTCGAGGGGGTTCCATGAAACTTGTTGTCAACAATGAGACGAAAATTGGTCGCAACGATTCTTGTCATTGCGGAAGCGGTCAGAAGTATAAAAAATGTTGCCTAGATAAAGATCGGGCTGCTCAATACACACCTGAGAATTTTGATCCTTC
>JAYWEQ010000049.1:0-25675 GCA_043779185.1 Pseudobdellovibrionaceae bacterium | reverse complement strand
TAACGCCTCAAGGTTACTTTGTTATTTTAGGTGTTTAAATGATTCGTTTGGCCGCAAGGAGATGATAAGCCTCTAGAAAAACTGAACTTATTCGACGCGCGAGTTAAAGCAAGCACACTTAAGTGGGGCAGTTTCATATTGAATTATAGTTCAGAGCCCACGAGGTTTAAATACTGTAAGCCCAGTGAAATCGACGATCGTTTCCATTCGACAGTTTGAGAAACGACTTCGTCAGGCCAGACCCATTTATAACTTAAAAAAGAGTGATCCGCTTTGTGAAGCAGGGGTTCAATCCCTGAATCAAATTGGCATAAAAACCAATGATGTTCTTGGCCGACAAACCGAGACTCTTTTTTTCGCCACCGATAAAAAGTGGTTTTTGGAGCTTTTATCAGAATCTGCACTTGATTGGTGCCGATCTCTTCCTTTAATTCCCGTAACAAGGCTTGCTCAGGACTTTCTTTGCCTTCAATGCCGCCTTGGGGAAACTGCCAAGAATCAGGATGGTCTTTTCGCTCAAACAGCAGAAGCTGACCTACTTCAGCGGACCCTTTTGCTGCAGTGATGACAGCCACGACGCCTTGACGAAAAAGGTCTTTTACCGGAGATGTTTTTTCAGATCCCAAATCAGCTTCCAGTAAGTCGCAGGTTTTTCAAGATCTTCAAGAGAGACATTCACAAAGATGCCGGCCTCTTCCATTATTTTTTCAGAGATTATTTTCTTCTCGATCAAAGGGCTTAACTCTTCACTTTTTATCAGATAGCCCATCTCTTTCATCGATTCGTTTTGAACATCATTGACGTTCACTTTTCTGATGCCCTTGACGGGTTCAACTTTTCGAGCGAAATGGAGGAGGCCATTTAAAACCTTAATATCTTCTTCGCTGAAGGTGATTTTATCTTTTTCTTGTTTATAAAGCCAATCGTTATACCAGTCGACAAATTCAAAGAAAAAATCGGGCTTTAAGTTGATGATTTTTTTTCGTCCTTCCCCTAAATCTTCAATAGAAAAATAACCGATCTCTTTTAATGCATTTTGCATGCTTTCCATTTTATTTGTGGCTTCTTGAAAAATTTGAATCGTATAGTTGCGGAGCCGGTTGACGGGCAGGGACAGACCTTCGCCTTCAGGTGTTCCATATTTAATTCCTACTAAATTTAAAATCGAGATCAGCTTATTAACAACATGAGGCGGGTATCTGTCGTCATCTTTTGAACTGACTTCTAACATTTTAATCTTTTTATTCGCATCCCGAAGATTTTCATTCATGGTGCGAAGAATGGCTTTGACCCAGACAGGAAGGATGTCCATCTGCTGACTAAGAGCTTCGTAGGGAAGCATAATCACTTCAGAATCTTTTAATGCTTTTACGTTGGCGCTGCGGGGTTTTTTATCGAAGATGGCCATTTCGCCAACCATCGAACCAGTTCCGATTTCGGCTAAAATAATTTCTGATGAGCCTTTTGTTTTGGTGATGGCAAATTGTCCAGATTTAATAATATACATCGCATCAGGTTCATCCCCTTCGCGAAATAAATAGTTATCTCTGCTAATTTTTTTTGTCGTGGACAAATTCAACCCCTGAAAGAATCATCTCAAGTTCTAGGCTGGGGAGCAACAGACGCTAAGGATTAAACAAGTCGCATCGGCCTTACGTCGGGCGCAATTTCTAAATAACCTTCAGTGGCTTTTTTAAGATCCTCAGGGCTTAGGTCGGGCGCAAATTCTTTCAGTAAAAAACCCCGCGGGGTGATTTCAAGAACTCCCAAGTCGGTCACCACTTTTGTGATACAGCGAACTCCAGTGAGCGGCAATGTGCAGGCTTTTCTTAATTTCGAATTTCCATCTTTATCGGTGTG
The DNA here is from genome assembly GCA_043779185.1 of Pseudobdellovibrionaceae bacterium. Taxonomy (GTDB): domain Bacteria; phylum Bdellovibrionota; class Bdellovibrionia; order Bdellovibrionales; family Bdellovibrionaceae; genus JAYWDA01. Next base: position 23,815 of record JAYWEQ010000049.1, on the reverse strand, counting down.
TTGCATGGCCACGATCACTCGTTTGGCGCTAGCCACTAAATCCATAGCGCCGCCCATGCCTTTGACCATTTTGCCAGGCACCATCCAATTGGCGATACTGCCGTGTTGGTCGACTTCCATGGCGCCTAAAACAGTCAGATCAACATGCCCGCCGCGAATCATTGCAAAGCTATCCGCCGAGCTAAAATAACTAGCCCCCAGAGCTTCAGTGACAGTTTGTTTTCCGGCGTTGATCAGATCGGCATCGATCTGTGCTTCCGTCGGAAAAGGGCCAATTCCTAACAAGCCATTTTCACTTTGCAACATAACACTTTTTGAAGAGGGAATATAATTGGCCACTAAAGTTGGAATTCCAATTCCAAGATTAACGACAAAGCCATCTTCCACTTCCTGAGCAATTCGTTGGGCAATTTGGTCACGATTTAATGGCATGGAATTTAGCCCTTCCTGACGGTTCGCTGTTCGATGCGTTTTTGGTAGTTGCTGCCTTGAAAAATTCTTTGCACGTAAATTCCTGGTGTATGAATTTGATCAGGATCTAGTTGACCGATTTCAACAAGTTTTTCAACTTCAGCAATCGTAATTTTTCCCGCCGTGGCCGCCATCGGATTAAAATTCCGAGCTGTTTTTCTAAAGATTAAGTTTCCAAATTTGTCGCCTTTCCAGGCTTTGACCAGAGCAAAATCTCCGACGATGCCGCGTTCAAGAACATAATCGCGGCCTTCGAATTGGCGAATTTCTTTGCCCTCGGCGACGAGCGTTCCAACCCCTGTCGGCGTAAAGAAACCAGGAATGCCAGCCCCGCCGGCGCGAATTCGTTCAGCTAAAGTGCCTTGTGGCACAAGTTCAACTTCAAGTTCGCCGGACATGTATTGTTTCTCGAAAGTGGCGTTTTCTCCGACATATGACGAGACCATTTTTTTAATCTGCCGAGTGTGCAAAAGAATTCCTAAACCAAAATCATCCACCCCGGCATTATTTGAAACGCAAGTCAGCCCTTTCGCACCGGATTTTTTTAAAGCTTCAATGCAATTTTCTGGGATGCCGCAAAGTCCGAAACCGCCAACCACCAAAGTGACGTTGTCTTTCATATCAAACATCGCAGAAGCCGCGTCCTTAAAAACTTTCTTCGACATTTCTAAAGCCTTTCAATAATCACAGCAACGGCTTCGCCACCGCCAATGCAAAGTGTGGCCAATCCATATTTTCCACCTTTGATATGAAGTGCATTGATCAAGGTCGCAAAAATCCGTGCCCCACTGGCGCCGATCGGGTGACCAATGGCGACCGCACCGCCATGAACATTCACTCGATCCGCTGGAATTTCTAATTCTTTCATGGCGACCATGGTGACAACAGCAAAGGCTTCGTTGATCTCCCATAGATTGATGTCGCTGGTTTTTAGATGGGCTAGGGTCAGTGCTTTTTTGATCGCCCCGACAGGTGCTGTGGTAAAATATTTTGGCTCTTGTGCAAACGTGGCCTGCGCTACAATTCGCGCCAGGGGTTGAAGGCCGCGGCTTTTTGCGGCTGATTCAGACATCAAGACATGCGCAGCGCCGCCATCGTTTAATTTCGAAGCATTGGCCGCTGTGATCGTTCCCGCTTTATCAAAAGCCGGACGCAAACCAGGAATTTTATCAAATTTTGTATTGAAAGGTTCTTCATCTTTATCAATGATCGTCGGTCCTTTTTTACCATCGATCGTAAGTGCTACGATCTCATTTTTAAAATGCCCGGCGTTGACGGCCGCTTGGGCTTTTTCATAAGATTTAATGGCAAATTCATCTTGCTGTTCGCGGCTGAAGTGATTTTCTTTGACGCAAATTTCAGCGGCACTGCCCATATGAAAATTGTTATAGGGATCCCATAAGCCATCTTTAATCATGGAATCAACAAACTGTGTATTTCCCATGCGGAAACCGGTGCGTGAATTTTCCAGTAAGTGCGGCGCCAAAGACATATTTTCTTGGCCGCCCGCCACCACAATTTGGCTATGACCAAGCTGAATCGAATCGGCGGCTAACATGATGGCTTTTAAGCCGGAGCCACAAACTTTATTGATCGTCAGGCAAGGCGTGGAATTTTTAAGACCCGCAAACAAGGCGGCTTGTCTGGCAGGAGCTTGTCCCACTCCGGCCGTAAGGACCTGACCCATAATGCATTCACTGACTTCATCGCTGCCAATTTGTGATCGCTTCAAAGCTTCCGCGATCGCCGTAGCTCCTAAGCGCGGAGCTGGTAGAGTTGAAAGGCCTCCTTGAAAAGAGCCCACCGGTGTTCTGGCAAAACTTGTAATCACAACTTTTTCCATAAAAAGCCTTTCATCGATCTGCGTTAACTATCAACATTAGGACTTCAATTTTTTATATTTCCGGTCAAGAGTCAATAAAGGATGGAGGGTCTCTTGAAACGGAATATATACAGCCCCCTTTTTATCATCATTTCCTTGTTAAGTGTAAATTTGCAGGCCGGCATAGTGGAGGTTCCATCTGACGGAGTGCAACGTCTGGTGATCAGAGGCTTGGACGCCAACGTTGTGGTGACTTCTCAGCCACAAGCTAAAAGCATTCGGATCAATGGAGTGGATGATATATTAACGCCCGGGTTATATATCGCCGAAAAAAAAGGTTCGACTTTGGAGGTTCATCTGAACGAATGGTCGACAAAAGCAGACTGGAACGCGCAGCTCGCTTTTAAGAAAAATCATCCCTCCCTCGAGATCTCTGGCTTCCCGGTCGCGACTGAAATTTATCTGCACGAAGGCCAAGTGCAGATCTCGAGGCTCTCTAAAGAAGTTCGCGTGATTGTGGTGAAGGGAAGAATTTCAAGCACCGACTCTTCAGGACCCCTCGAGATTTTTTTACATCAGGGCGAAGTCAGTGTTCAGAACCAAACCGGCCGAACTAAAATAGATCAATATCAAGGCCAGACAACGATCAGGAATATGCAAGCTGATTTAGATCTGTCGGCTTTTAATTCAAATGTCAGCATTGAAAAATTCCGTGGGCTTCTTAGTTTGAACACTCAGAATTCACCCACTAAAATGCTGCAAAGTAGTGGCACGCTGCAGTTAGAAAATGGCAAAGGTGCCATCCTTATTCAGCAATTTCAGGGTCGGGTCGATGGTTCAACCCAAGAAGGTCCGCTGAATATCACATTGCTAGCTGATTCAGAAACGCATTTGCGATCACAAAGTGGGCGCATCCAAATTCAGTTGCCAGCCGCCTCTGGTGCGGCTTTGAACTTGGCTTCCAACGAAGGCGATATCTTGATTCCTGAGGGGCTTAAGATCAGCCGGGCAGCGACGGAGAAATCCTTCCGAGGTCGTTTGCGCGGCGATTTGCAAAAAGCCGCCGTCACTGTGCGTTCCCAAGAGGGCAGTATCATTATAAAATGAGTTGACAGGTTTAGTGAAATCAGAGAATCGATGATGTATGTCGAAAACAAAAGCCAAGCCTGCAAAAGTTAAAAGCGCCGCATCAAAAACTTCTCCAAAAGCTAAGGATGCGAAAAAAATAGAAAAAAAGCCGGTCGTGAAGGCCTCACCCAAAGCAGCCACAAAAGGGCCTGCAAAAGTTGAAGCAAAAGCCAAGCCTGCTCCCAAGGCCGTCGAGCCTATTAAAAAAGCCATTAAAAAAGAAAAGCTTGCCAAAAAAGCTGCCAAAACCGAGCGTCCAGAGATTGAGCTTGAGGATGATTTTGAAGCCGAAGATTTTGATGGCAGTGAAATCGCTGAGTATGAAGACGACCTGAAGGCCGTTGAGTCCGAAGATGAGGACACCGACGATTCTGATTTATTAGACGAAGATGAAATCCCTAAAGTTTCTGAAGAAGTCTACTTAACTGATGCTGAAGGCAACCGTTACTGTCGGGCTCGGGATTGTGATCAGACATCCACCGTCGACGTGTACTGCCGGTATCATTATCTTTTATTTTGGAAGCGCATCCAGATCCGAAAAGAGATCCTTATCGGTGGTAAGCTTGAACGATATGTCGAAGAACTGACTGGTCGCTATCCAGATAAATTTTTAGAAATGATTCTTCGCGATCTTCGCACGGAAAAAGATTTTGTCGGCGCGATCCAAGAGCTTGAAATTGACGAAGCGGGTCTTGATAACGAATTCGAAGAGGATTCTCAGACTTACATCGACGAAGTTCGTGGCATCGGCGAGTCCGCAGCCGTCGACGACGAAGAATTTTAAACATTTCTCAAGTCTTTATTATTCAACAGCTTTAAAAGTTAACGTGAATTCAGTTCCTTGGAGGTTCAAGGGACTGCTTTCGACCCAGCTTTTAAGCTGGGCGGGCACATTCATTTGATCAAGAAACATTTTTGCGATGGGAAGTCCAAAACCGGATCCTTTTTCTCCGGCTGTTCCAGGGCGCGAAGTTTTTTTAGAAAATTCAAAAATATTTTCCATATGACTTTCTGGGATGCCGATTCCGTAATCCCGAATCCTTAAGATCACTAAATTCGAATGTTTTCGTGCTGAAACTTCGATCTTGCTTTGGGGGGAACTGTACTTAAAGGCATTGTTGATAATATTGCAAAGAATTTGCGCTGATAAGGCCCCCTGGTTTGCCAAAACCATTAATGTTGGCTCTTGAAAATCGATTAAGACTTGGATCATTTTTTCGGGAAAATGCAGTTGTTTAGTTTGCAGAGTTTCTTCTATCACAGCTTTTAAGTCGACGGGCTCTAAAGGAATTTTTTCTTTAGAATACATTAAATTTTCGTAATCGCGGACTTGCCCTAAAAGGTCAGAAATTCGCAGTACTGATTTTTCAATCGGCGCGATAAAAGCTAATTTATTTTCGCCTTTGTCGTCTTTTAAAAGATGGGTGTAGGACTGAATAATTTGCAGGGGTGACCTGATATCATGGGATATCACATGCAAGAGGTGGGAGCTTTCCATACGCTGTTTTTGGCTGACCTGACGGAAGTCTTCAAAATATTTTTGATACAAAGAATAAAGCCAAAAACCCAGGGGAAGCATAAAAATAACTGAAAGAATGGTGTAAATTCGTTGGGCTTTTGAGGATAAAATATTAGCTGGAAGCCATCCCAATGAATCCGCGATCCAAAAAAAAATGTTCGTCGCTGTCCAAAGGCCGACCCAAAACACACTCCATTTTTTTCCAAGCATTGGATAAACATAATAAATAATCAATGGCAGCCAAATCAAGGCGGGACTTAAAATTCCACCAGTCATGGTCATGACGCCCACCAAATAAAAATAAAATGCAAAACTTTGAAAAAAAACACCCGTGCGAGTTTTTTTTGTCCAAGACCGAACAAAGAGGCTAAGAATCATGCTTAATAAAAACAAACCCGACAGGATCTGTAGAACTTTTTGGCCTTGAAAAGTAAAGACCAGGGTCAGGGCTGTGCCCCAGATAAGACCAACAAAATTTGTGATAATAAACATTTGTTCAACGGCCAGCGCTTCAGAATTATTATCACGATTATCACGAGTCCATAAAAAATCTTGCCAAGAAAACTTTAGGTTCATCCTGAGATTATTTTTTGGCGCTCTGATTCTGTCAATGGAAACAAAAAACAATTAATGAAGAAGCTCTTGTTCAGCGCGATCAAGGGCGTCTTCGGACGTTGGCTGTTCATTCAGTAACTCTTCACCTGAAATTCCTAGAAAGGCATCAGCCTGGGCTTCAAGGTCCGTGTTCTCGGCGTTAATTTGGAGGTAAATTGGTTTTCCTTTATAGGGGTATTCTTTCCACACAAAGGGGAATTCGGCTTCACCTTCTGAGTCAAAAAATTCTAGCATCATCGACGCCGCGACATCCACCAAGCAGTGAATTCGATCTAAGGATTCTGGCACATCGGCTTCATAATCCGTCGAGACCTCAAAATTAGACTGTTTTAAGCGTCCTTTTTCGCGGACCCCGACGCGCAGCACGAGCTCTTCAGGGTAAATCCGGCCATCGACAATCAGGTTGGAGTCGGCCAAGGATTTTGCGAAAGTTTCTTTAAAAACTCCGGTCACCTGATCGATAAATTCGGGCGGAAACGTGGTCCACTTCTTAGAGCTTGCTCGGCGCGGAGACATAAAATCCTTTGGGCTTAAGTTTGACTTCGAAAGTGGCTTCCTCTATACCTCAGGGGCGACTTTGACACAACGTGAAAACTTTTCCAAAACCCAATGAAATTGAGGGTGTTTTTTGGCTTTAGATGCGGACATAAATTCAGCCCCGATCGTCACTGTAAAGCCGGCCTCAACGGGTCGGGGGCGTGGCGTTTATATTTCAACCTATGGTTGCCAAATGAACGTCAACGACACGGATCGCATGTACAGTTTACTAGAAATGGCCAATTATACGCCGGTGGATTCTCCGCTGGAAGCTTCGGTGATCATTATCAACGCCTGTAGCATTCGTGAAAAACCAGTTCATAAAGTTTATTCAGAAGTCGGCACCTATCGCAAAATGAAAGAAGCCAATCCTGATTTGCTGATTGGTGTGGGTGGCTGTGTTGGACAGCAGGAAAAAGAAAAGCTGATTAAAAATCAACCCATGATTGATTTTGTCTTTGGCACGGACACTATCGATCAGCTTCCACAAATTATTGCCGAAGTTGAACAAAAAGACGCTCGCGTTGTGAATACAAAAATCGAGCATCGAAGTCTTTATCATGTTGAAACATTAGTTCGAAATCCTGGCGTTTCGACCTTTGTGAATATCACGAAGGGTTGTGATAATTTTTGTAGCTTTTGTGTGGTCCCTTACACCCGGGGTCGTGAAAAAAGTCGGCCTTTAGCTCATATCATGAATGATGTCCGCACCTTGATTAAAAAGGGCGTTAAAGAAATCACCTTGCTGGGACAAAATGTGAATTCGTACACCAGCGAATGTGGTGCCGACTTGGCCGATTTATTAAAAGTGATGGCCACAGAAACACAGATCAGTCGCGTGCGGTTCACGACCTCTCATCCAAAAGATTTTAATCAAAAACTAGTCGACACCATGTTTCTTCATCAGCCACAAGTTTGTGAATATATTCATCTGCCGTTTCAGAGCGGAAATTCCGAAGTGTTGGAACGGATGAATCGTGGCTACACTCGTGAACAGTACTTAGAAAAAATCGCCATGATTAAAAAAGCTATCCCTAATGTGGTTTTATCAACCGATATTATCGTCGGTTTCCCCGGTGAGACCGAAGAGCAATTTCAGGATACTCTAAGTCTGGTGCAAGAAGTGCGTCCCGAAACAATTTTTGCTTTTAAATATTCTCCGCGGCCCTTTACGAAAGCCGCGCGCTTTGAAGATCAAGTCGACGAAGCGGTTAAATCAGAACGCTTGCAACGGCTTTTTGAGATGCACAATAAAATGGCTTTCGAAATGGTCGGTAGGTATGTTGGGCAAACTTTAGAAGTCTTAGTGGATCACTACGATGAAAAAAGAAAAAATGCGTCCGGCCGGTCTTCGCAAAATAAGCTGGTCTTTTTTGATGGCGAGGCCGTGCAGGTCGGTCAGATGGTGCCCGTTCGAATCACGAAGGCGTCTCCCGCTGTCCTTCGTGGGGAGATTTCTTTGCAATGAAGGCTGAATTTCATCTGACCCAAACCGAAGAGATTTGTTTTCACCAGTCGGAATTGATTCGATTGTTTCCGTTTGGCTTATCGGTCACTCCGGACGGCGGAAGACCTTTTCTGTTGCTGAAAGATGAAAAAAGCATTCACACTTTGCCCGTGGCGATCAATCCTTTGGAAGCAGGGATGGCTTTAAGTCAGGCCAATCATTCTTTACCGCCAACCACTCCGCATCGCTTAAGTGAAATGATGTTAAAAAGTTTGCAGATTGAACTTTTGCAGTGTGTGTTTGTGCAAATTAAAGGCGTTCACCAATACGTCCGAGTTTATTTTCGCGGTCATCCTTCCCTGAATAGTTTAAAAGTACGGGCCGATGAAGCCATGTCTTTTTGTTTACATCAGGCCGTTCCCGTTTACGCGACTTTGGATTTTATCAATAAAAGCAAAGTCATGACGGCCGAAATTCATGGAATGACTCAGACCTTGGGTAAAAATAAACATTTAGTGATTAAAAATCACACCTATTTGAACTGATGAAAAATATTATTTCAGCCCGTGGCTTTACGCCTTCTATCGCCAAAGATTCCTACATTGCACCCAGTGCCATGGTGATTGGTGATGTCGTCCTTGAGGCCGGGACTTCGGTTTGGTTTAACTCTGTCATTCGTGGCGACGTCATGCCGATTCGGATCGGCCGCGAATCCAATGTGCAGGACAATTGCGTCTTGCACGGCACTTTTGGAAAGTTTGGCTGCACTTTGGAGGACCGCGTGACTTTGGGTCACTCGGTGATTCTGCACGGTTGTCATATTGGTCGCGAATCATTGATCGGCATGGGCAGTATTGTGATGGATGGAGCTGTCATCGGCGAACAATCTTTAGTAGGAGCTGGAAGCTTGGTGACCGAGGGTTCAAAATTCCCGCCTCGCAGCCTGATCGTGGGGCGACCTGCGAAGGTGAAACGGCCCTTAACGGACGAAGAAATTAAATCTTTATCTCAGTCGGCAGATAACTACCTTTTATATAAAACTTGGTACGAAGAAAGCCCCTTATAACGCGCGTTATAACTAGGCGATCCAAGCCCTTTTGGATGGCACTTTAGCTGTAAAAGTAATAAAAATTTGAGAAGCTTTACTGCCAAGGAGATCTGGAATGGAATTGATCAAAAATATTCCTTATGCGCTGACGTTTGATGATATTCTTCTGCTTCCACAGTACTCCGAAATTATTCCTTCTGACGTCACCCCGAGAAGTTTTTTTGCCCGCGATGTTTTTTTAAATACACCCATCATATCCGCGGCCATGGATACTGTGACTGAACATAAAATCGGCCGGATTATGGCTCAGCATGGGGGCTTAGGAATTATTCATAAAAACATGGATATTGAAAAACAGGCCTTTGAAGTCGAGAAAGTTAAAAAATACGAAAGCGGTATGATTCAAGATCCCATCACTTTGGGTCCCGACCGGTTGGTGGCTGAGGCTTTAGAAGTGATGGCAAAATATTCCATCAGCGGTGTTCCGATCACGGTTGATGGCGTGCTGGTCGGAATTTTAACCAATCGAGATTTACGTTTTGAAACTAACATCCAGCAGCCGATCCGGAAATTAATGACCACTGAAAATTTAGTGACCGCCGAAGAGGGTACAACTTTAGAACAGGCTAAAAAGATTCTCCAAAAGCACCGGATTGAAAAATTACCGGTCGTTGATAAAAATAAAAAACTAAAGGGTTTGATCACAATAAAAGATATTGAAAAAGCGCAAGCCTTTCCGCAATCAACAAAAGACGGCCGCGGTCGTTTGATGGCAGGGGCAGCCGTCGGAGTCAGTGGCGAAGCGCGCGAACGGGCTGAAGCCTTGGTCGCGGCTCAGGTGGATGTTCTTTGTATCGATACAGCCCATGGACATTCTAAAAATGTTTTAACCATTGTTAAAGATTTGCGAGCAAAATTTAAGGACACCATCATCGTTGCCGGAAATGTTGTGACGGCCGATGGCACGCAAGCCCTGATCGATGCGGGGGCGGACGTGATAAAAATTGGAGTGGGTCCCGGCAGTATCTGTACAACTCGTGTGGTTGCCGGAGTCGGTATGCCGCAGATCTCTGCGGTCATCGAGTGTTCAGAAGTGGCTCGTAAAAAAGGTAAAACCATCATTGCTGATGGCGGCATTAAATTTTCAGGCGATATTACAAAGGCCTTAGCCTTAGGCGCCAATGTGGTGATGATTGGAAATTTACTAGCGGGGGCCGAAGAATCGCCGGGCGAAACCATTTTGTATCAAGGACGAACTTACAAAGTTTATCGCGGCATGGGATCTTTGGGTGCCATGAGTAAGGGCTCTAAAGATCGATATGGCCAAGCGGATGTGGCGGAAGAAGATAAGCTTGTGCCTGAAGGGATCGAAGGCAAAGTGCCTTACAAAGGAAACGCTAGCGGAATTATTCATCAGCTGGTGGGTGGATTAAAGTCGGGCATGGGATACGTGGGCGCAAAAACTGTCGAAGAACTGCAAAGCAAAGCAAAATTTGTGCAAATCAGTCCGCAAGGTCTTCGTGAAAGTCATGTGCACGACGTTAGTATCACCAAAGAAGCGCCCAATTACCGGATGGAGTAAGAATGCAGCAACGGGGATTTCTTATTTTAGATTTTGGTTCGCAAGTCACGCAACTGATTGCCAGGCGTTTGCGCGAACTGGGATTTTATTCTGAAATTGTTCCCTATTCATTTCAGATCAATGATATTAAGAAAAAAAATCCTTACGGAATTATATTAAGCGGTGGACCTAATTCTGTTTACGAACAGGGCTCTCCGCAAAGAAATATTCGTGAGCTTGAGGCCGTAGCACCCCTTTTAGGAATTTGTTATGGAATGCAATTGATGGCCCATGATTTGGGCGGTGAAGTCGAAAAGTCTTCGTCGCGGGAATATGGGCATAACACCGTCACCTGGACAGAGCCTTTAGGAAAGATCCCAAAGCAACAGAAAGTTTGGATGAGCCACGGCGACGTGGTGAAAAAAGCACCACCGGGAACAAAGGTGATTGCTACGACTGATTCGCACCCTGCAGCTCTTCGCGGCGCGCGAATTTTAGCGGTGCAGTTTCATCCTGAAGTGGCTCACACAGAGCATGGCCAAGAAATCTTAATCGAGTTTGCTAAAATGTGCAAAGCGCCTGAAGATTGGCAAGCCCCACAGATCACCGATCGACTTCAACAAGATATCTTAAAAAAAGTCGGGCCGACCGATCATGTTCTTTGTGCCCTCAGTGGCGGCGTCGACTCGACCGTCGTTGCGACTTTGCTGACAAAAACTTTAGGGTCTGACCGGGTTCGATGTTTATTTGTCGACAATGGATTGCTTCGAAAAAATGAATATGAAACCGTTTTGGAAAATTATAAAAAAATTGGCCTGAACGTGATGGGTGTCAACGCTCAGGCTGAATTTTTAACGGCCTTAAAAGGCGTCACGGACCCTGAGAAAAAAAGAAAAGCCATCGGCCGCGTTTTTATCGAAGTGTTTGAAGCTTCTTTAGAAAAAATGGGTCGTGGGCACGTTCAGTGGTTAGCCCAAGGAACACTTTATCCCGACGTGATTGAAAGCGTCTCTGTTATGGGGGCCAGTGTCACCATCAAGTCCCACCACAATGTCGGGGGACTGCCTGATAAAATGAAATTAAAATTATTAGAACCCGTGCGCGAACTTTTTAAAGATGAAGTTCGAAAAATTGGCAGGGAACTGGGGCTGCCCCACGAGATGCTGTGGCGTCACCCTTTTCCAGGACCAGGTCTTGCGATTCGTATCTTAAGCGATATCAACGAGACCAAGCTGCAGGTTTTGCGTGAGGCCGACGATGTTTATGTTTCGGCGCTAAAAGAGTTTGGCCTTTACGATAAAATTTGGCAGGCTTTTTGTGTTCTTTTACCGGTGCAAACTGTGGGCGTTCAAGGTGACGGTCGCACCTATGAAAATGTTTTAGCTTTACGAGCTGTTACGTCTCAAGATGGAATGACAGCTGATTGGTATCCGTTTGAGTTTCAATTTCTGCGTGAAGTTTCAAATCGGATCACCAACCAAGTGCGAGGTATCAATCGCGTTGTTTATGATGTGACCAGTAAGCCTCCAGCGACGATTGAGTGGGAGTGATATGTCTTTTGTTCATTTGCATGTCCATTCTGAATATTCTTTGCTGGAAGCGGCCTGCCGCTTAAAACCATTAGTTAAAAAGGCCGCGGCTTTAGAGATGCCAGCGCTGGCTTTAACTGATAACGGAAATATGTTTGGCGCCATTGAATTTTATTTTGCAGCCCTTGATGCCGGCGTAAAACCAATTCTTGGAATAGATACCTACATGGCGCCAGGGTCTCGCTTAGAAAAAAAGCAAGATCGTGATCAGGTGCAGTCCGGTCCCAAGCGCCTGGTGCTTTTAGCAACATCCCTGACAGGTTACCAAAATCTGTGTCAGCTAAGTTCGATCTCTTATCAAGAAGGGTTTTACTGGAAACCGCGAATTGATGACGAGATTTTGGAAAAATACAGCCAAGATATCATCTGCCTCACAGGTGGTTTGCGCGGCGAGATTTCAGACTGCTTTCTTAAAGAAGGTCCGGAAGCAGCGCTTGAAAAAATTAGAAAATTAAAAAAGATTTTTGGCGATCGTCTTTATTTAGAAATGAATCGCACGGGCGTGCCGGCGTGGGATCAGATCAATCCATTTTTGATCGAAGCCTCAAAAATCACTTCAACTCCCTTGGTGGCTGCTAATGACGTTCATTATTTGACGCCCGATGATCAAATAGCCCAAGAAGTTTTAGTTTGTATTGGTTCTAATAAAACCTTGTCCGATGACCATCGCACTAAATTAGGTTCAAGCGAGTTCTATTTAAAATCACCGGCCGAGATGGCCAAGCTTTTTTCTGACGTGCCAGAAGCTCTGCAAAACACTTTAGAAATTGCTGAGCGTTGCGAGCTTAAATTCAAATTAAAAGACGAAAAAGGCAAAGCCATTTATCACCTGCCGTCCTATCCAACAAAAGACGGAGTCAGTTTATTTGAAGAGATTCGCCGTCAATCATTCGAAGGCCTTGAAGTTCGCTACAAAGAATCCGAAGCTCGCGATGAGACCGTGCCTGAAGATCAAAAATCTTTATATGTTGAAAGATTAAATTTTGAACTGGGTGTGATCGACCGCATGGGTTTTAATGGTTACTTTTTAATTGTTTCTGATTTTATCAACTGGGCTAAAGCAAATAATATTCCTGTCGGACCCGGACGGGGTTCGGGAGCTGGTTCTCTGGTCGCCTATTGTTTAAATATTACGGATCTTGATCCTTTTCCGTCAAAACTTCTTTTTGAGCGATTTTTAAATCCTGAGCGGGTCTCAATGCCCGATTTTGATATCGACTTCTGTCAGGATCGCAGACAAGCCGTGATTCAATATGTGACTGGAAAGTACGGCCAAAAATCAGTTTCGCAAATTATTACTTACGGAAAGTTACAAACTAGAGCTGCCATTAAAGATGTCGGACGCGTCTTGGGAATGACTTTTCCTGAAGTGGATGCCGTGTCAAAATTAATCCCCGACAAACTGGGAGTCACTTTAAAAGAATCCATGGAGATGGAGCCAAGGCTTGTCGAGATGATGGAGACAAATCCCCAAGTCGCCACACTGATGGATTTAGCTCAGCGGGTGGAAGGCATGGTTCGTCATGCGGGGATCCATGCGGCGGGAGTCATCATCGCGGATGGCGAACTTGTCAAGCTGGCACCCTTGTACAAAGGGGCTGATGGCGAAAATGTAGTTCAGTATGATATGAAGCATGCTGAAAAAATTGGCCTGATTAAGTTTGATTTTTTAGGTCTTAAAACTTTAACCCATATCGATCATGCCTTACGTTTGATTGAAAAAAATAGAAATAAAAAGATTCTGACCAGCGACATTTCGTTAAAGGATCCAGGAATCTATTCGATCATGACCCGCGGCGATACCTCAGGAATCTTTCAGTTCGAGGGCGATGGAATCACTCAGGCCATTCGAAGTATTAAACCAAGTTCTTTTGCTGATATCACGGCGATCAATGCCCTTTACCGGCCGGGTCCGATGGCGATGATTCCTGATTTCACGCGGCGAAAGCACGGCGAAGAAGCGATTCATTATCCATTTATCGAATTAAAAGAAATTTTAGAAGAGACCTACGGGATTATTGTTTACCAAGAGCAGGTGATGGGGATTGCCTCGACCATTGCGGGCTACAGTTTAGGTGAAGCCGATATGCTTCGCCGGGCGATGGGTAAAAAAATCAAATCAGAGATGGATCAACAGCGCCAAAGGTTTTTAGATGGTGCTAAGAAAAATGGTTTTGATCATGTTAAGGCTGATGAAGTCTTTGATTTGATGTATAAGTTTGCCGATTACGGATTTAATAAATCCCATGCGGCCGCTTATTGCGTGGTGGCTGCTCATACGGCTTGGCTTAAAAATTATTATCCGGTCGAGTTCTTTGCAGCCTTGCTCAGCACCGAAGTGGGCAATACCGATAACGTCGTTAAATATATCAAAGACGCTCAAAGACATCAGATCAAAGTGAATGCTCCGCATGTGAATTATTCGGAATATCTTTTTACTTGCAAGGGTGACGAAATTTATTTTGGTTTGGGCGCGATTAAAGGAATGGGCGAAAGTGCCGTCGATGCGATCTTGGAAGCTCGCGGAAAATTGCCAGAAAATAAATTTGAATCCTTGGAGCAATTTTTTAATACTTTGGATTTAAGAAAAATAAATAAAAAAACTGTCGAGTGTATGATTAAAGCCGGCGCCTTAGATGGTTTTGGTGCGCATCGGGCCCAGCTGATGGCAGGCTATCAGCAATTTTTGGATCGTGCCCAAGGAGTCAACAAAGACCGCGAGTTAGGGCAGACGTCTTTGTTTGATTTAAGTGTTTCAACCGAAACAGAGGTCCAGTTGCTGGAGGCCAAAGCATGGAGCCGAACCGCGTCGCTAGCCTTTGAAAAAGAAGTGATCGGTTTTTACCTCAGTGATCATCCCTTAGCTGGCTTTGATCGCCTCTCTAAAATATGGATCACTTGTCCCATCGGCGAGCTCGCGCAACAGCTTCCCCCTGTGAACCCTGAAAAAAAACCAGAGCCGAAAGTTTGGACCCGGGATCGCTCAGATCGTAAGCGGGTCGTTGTTTGCGGATTGGTGGCAGAGCTTCGCGAAGTCATTACAAAAAAAGGCACACGAATGGCCTTTGGTCGTTTTGAAGATCTGAGTGGCAGTTGTGAGCTTGTGATTTTTCCAGACGTTTTCTCAAAGTATGAGACTTTATGTAAAGAAGAAAGACCGGTTTTAGTGGGTGGCACCTTGGAAGTTGAAGAGGGGCTGGTTAAAATTATGGTCGATCAAATGTCAACATTAGAAGAAGCTTTGAAAAAAGCTCGTCATGTGGTTTTTCATTTAGGCCATCTTCAGATGCAAGATTTTGAAAAGCTAAATACGGTTTTAAAAGAACACCCGGGGCCGACAGAGGTCAGTTTGCAGATGAAATTGGACGATCTAGGGCAAGAAGTTTTCTTAGAAATGGAAGAGCAAATCAAAGTGCAGATTGGCTCGGAATTTATTGAGTCTTTGCATTCGCAGTTTGGGACCACCGACTTTATTGAATTAAGGAGTTAAGGTTGAAAAATATTCTTTTCGGATTCATTATTTTTTTAACATTTCAGGCCTTCGCCGAAGAATTGATTGAAAAAAATATCACTGTCACGACCACTGTCACCGAGGCTCCTGCGGCTCGCAAGGAATTACAAGAGGGCGCCATATCCAGGCTGACAGAAGATTTAGCCCGCGAACTCATGGGTCCGGATAAATATGAAAAAAATAAAACTGTGGTTCATAGTAAGATCGAAAAAATGTCAGGGCGCTATGTTTCTTATGTGAAACCTGGCGATATGGTTTCCTTAAATCCTGGTCCTGGATATTCAATGCCTTTCTTAATGAAGGTTTCTTTAAGCAATTTAAAAACCCTTTTGCAAAATGCGGGCTTACTGAACGAAAATGACACCTTGCCAGTCGTTTTGCCGATCATCAGTTTTTATGACCGAGTCGGTGTCAGCGCATTTAAATGGTGGCAGCCGGGCGATATTTCTGCCAAAAAGTTTTTGTTATTTAACGCTCGGCAGGTCGAAGCCTCCTTACGAACGGCCTTTAAAAAACAGCAATTTCATGTCATTCGTCCCCTTGAAATGAACGGCAGTCATTTAGTTCCCACTGTTTATCAAAACGATCGGGTTTCGCCAGATGATATGGAATTCTTAGGGCGAATGTTTCAAGCCCCTTTAGTGATTGAAGGTGATATTGAGTTTTCTAGGAGTTCGTTGGGATCGAATCTTTACCGAATTGATATTAAATTGTCCGCCATTCAGCTCAGTAATCATCGACCGATCGCCGATGTTTCAAGGAAATATGAAACAGAAAGCGGCGCTTTTGAAGGTGTTGTCGATAAAAAACTTCATCAGGTGATTGATTCTGTTTGCCAAGATTTAGCGTCCCAAGTTTTTGAAGCCTGGCAAAAGGGCAGCGTCGGGACAAATATAATTCGTCTGACCGTTCGAGGCGATGTGCCCTTTCAACAGCGCGAGTTTTTAAAAGAAAAAATTCGAAATCAAATGTCGCAAATTAGAAATATCAAAGAAAGACTGATTGGTGGAAACACGATCACCTATGAAGTGGACAGCACTTCGACGCCCCAAGAGCTTGGTCTTAAGTTAAATCAATTAGAATTCAATGGTTTTCGATTTCAAACCTCTTCGACAGGCGATAAAGAAGTCATTGTCGATATGAAGCGATAGTCAGGAGACTTATAAAATGATCAAGAAACAATTCAGCATTTTAGTTTTTGTCTGTCTTGCATTGGGGTGCTCGTCACTACAAACCAGTCGAAGTGTTCCGCGTAAACAAGTCAGTGATATGAATCTGCATGCCCCCCAAGATTCTGGAATTAAAAAACGCGTCATGGTTTTACCTTTTCTAGATGCCAATGATCAACGGGATCCTGTCCTTCGTGAAAATGCCAGACGAGCTTTCATCGCCGATTTAAATCGAACAGGTCAGCTGATTGCCATCGATAGCCAAGAGCTAAAGATCGACCTCAGCAAGCATATTCAAAATGGCGAATATATTATGAAGGACATCACTCGTGATGTTTCGCAGTTGGGCGTGAACTCAGTTCTTGAAGGTAAGATCATGGATCTTAAAATCAAGCGGGCCTCTGATCAAATTGGCGTGATTCGAAATATGACCACCAAGTTTGAAAGTGTCGTGCGCGTACGCCTGTTCAGCACTCGCGGGACAAAAGAGCTGATGAATGTTGTAAAAACGGTTGTGCTGGATGAGCCGAACACGCGGGTGGGTGAGCGGGTCGAATCGGATAAGTTTATTCAAAATAATGCGGAACTTATTCAAGTTATTATCAAAGATGCATTTATGGATTTTACCCCGCAGGTGATCGCTGCCATGGATAAAATTATTTGGGAAGGGCGAATTGCGGCGATCAGTGGTGACCGCGTTTATTTGAATGTGGGGCGCATTTCGGGTCTTCAGACGGGAGATATTTTAAAAGTGTCTGAAGAAGGCGAAGATGTTTTTGATCCTGATTCGGGTTCACATATTGGAAAGGTTCAAGGTCGGATCAAAGGAACTTTGGAAGTGGTCAGTTACTTTGGGACTGATGGCTCCGTGGCGATCATTCACTCTGGCTCAGGATTTAAGGAAAATGACAAAGTTGAAATGTACTAATTCATTTCAATGGTTGGGTTTACAAAATTACAAGGATGTAGCCACTCTTCAAAAAAAACTTGTGCCTAAAATTGCAGGCCAGCACGAGATGATTATTTTAGGCACTGAATTTTTTCCCGTCATGACCTTAGGCATTCGAGGGAAGATTTCAGAAGATTTATTCCTCAGTGAACAAGAATTGCAGTCCAAAGGTTTAGAAGTTGTCCAAACGGATCGCGGCGGCCAGGCGACAATTCATAGCCCGGGTCAGCTCATTATTTATCCAATGCTAGATTTAAAAGTCCATCAAATCAGTATTCGAGAGTTTGTTCCGAAATTAATGAGAGTGACCTTATCGGCCTTGCGAGAGTTTGGTGTCGAGGCACGGTATTCTTCAACAGAACCGGGAATCTACACCTCTCAAGGGAAGCTGGGCTTCTGTGGTTTAAAGTCCGATCATGGCGTGATTAGACATGGCTTATCTATAAATATTAATAACGATCTTAGTCTATTTTCAGGAGTTCGCAGTTGTGGCCATAAAAAGCCCCCTTTGGATCAGGTCTGCAGGTATCACTCAATAGAAACAGGGCCATTTTTCCGGCAGTGGTGCCTTCATTTTCAACAAGATTTTCATTTGTCAGTCCCAGAATCTGTTGGTATGAATGAGGTCATAAAATTACCAGGCGATCTTAGCTCAGTTGGTAGAGTACTTGCATGACATGCAAGGTGTCACAGGTTCGAGTCCTGTAGATCGCACCAATTTAAAAATCAATTCGAAATAACAGAGCTTTTAATATGACGTTGGATGGTCTCAATTAAGTCTTTTTGATTTAATGGTTTGGTCAGATGTCCATCACAACCAGCGGCGCGGGTGCGCGTCTTTTCTTCGGCCATGGCATGGGCCGTCAGTGCGATAATAGGTTTTTTGTAACCTGCTTCTCTGAGGCATCTTGTGGCTTCGTAACCATCCATTTCAGGCATTTGAATATCCATAAGGACGATATTAAAATCGCCGTGCAGGGCTTTATTCAAAGCCTCAAGTCCATTGTTTGCAGTTTCAACGGAAGCACCATTATTCGTCAGAACTCTTTGCACCAGGAATCGATTATCCGCAGAATCGTCGGCAATCAGGACCTTCACACCTTGAAGGTTCAGTTTGTTATTCGTCGTAAGGTTTTCAAGGGGCTTAGGCACCGGTAAAGAATTCGGATTCTTTCGCGGCAAAGTCGCTAAAAAACTAACTGTGAAGACGCTGCCATGACCTGAGTCCGGATCAGTGATTGTCACTTGGCCACCAAGGGCTTTCGCCAGCCGCTCCGAGAGAACTAAACCCAGGCCTGTGCCGCCGAATTTTCTTGTTGTTGTATTATCAGCTTGGCTGAAGGGTTGAAAAAGGCGCTTACTTTGTTCCATAGAAACCCCAACTCCGGTGTCTTGAACAGCAATCTTAAATTGAACTGTATCATGATCTTTAAAAGTGGCATCGACTTGCACTGTGATGCCGCCATTTTCGGTGAATTTCACGGCGTTGCCAATGATGGTGATAAAAATCTGGCGCAGCCTTGTCGGATCGCTGCAAATTCGGTGGGGAATTGTTTCGTCCATATTGAGTTTTAAATAGATGCCTTTTAATTTGGTTTTTTCTTTGAAAAGATCAAGGACCTCGTCCAGAAGGTCAAAGAATGAGAATTCAATCTTTTCAGTATCAAGCTTACCCGATTCGACTTTCGCTAAGTCTAAGATATCATCAATAATTCGGGTCAGCGCTTTTCCATTCCTGGAAATAGTTTCTAAAAATTGATCGCGCCCTTTCCATTCTAAATGCCGATCTTTCAAGAGCTCTGTAAACCCCAAAATCGCGCCTAGCGGCGTTCGAATTTCATGGGACATGTTTGCTAGGAAAGCTGATTTTGTTTCATTGGCTTGCTCGGCTAGATCCCGGGCGTGTGCCAATTCTTTGGAAAACATTTTTTGTTCATGGATTTCAAACATGTTGCCGTACCAACAAACAATGTTGCCATCCTCAAACTTAGGTTCAATTTTAACTGTGAACCACCGATACATTCCGTCGGCTCGACGAAAGCGGTGTTCCATATCAAATTGCGTCTTTGTTGCGACTGAGTGCTTCCATTGGATCATCGGTGGATCCGTCTTGGGCAGTGGCTCAATTTCAGCAAACGGTGGCGCCGGGGGAAGTATTTGGATTTCTGCACCAACAGTTTCGGGCAATGGAACACTTTCAGCGGCTGGAGGAATCGGAAGCGGAAATGGCTGCGGCTACGCGCTCGCTCCTGCAGGTGGCGGTGGAAGAATTTCATTAAACCCAGTGGCCTCAGCTACTTTTTCGGGAACTGTTAACGTCGCTTCACCGACGGGAACTGCGGGTACTGGCGGTGCAGGCACCTACAACGTGAATCCTTAAAGATCAGATTTTAAACTCTTAAAATCCCAAAGATTCTGATCCAGCAACTGCGAAGGCTTTACATTAGAAAAAGCTTTGATCAAAGAATTTGATATCGTCGGAATTTCAGTTTCTAAATCGCGCACTAATTTTTTCATGCGCTTTCTTTTTAAGCCTTCTTGTGAACCACATAAATTGCACGGAATGATCGGCAGCGCCCAAGCTTCTGATAAAGCTTCGAGGTCTTTTTCCGCAACGTAACATAAGGGTCGCAGCAAGATATTTCGTCCATCATCTGATTTTAATTTCGGCGGCATGCTGGCAATATTTCCGGTGTAAAACATATTTAGCAAAGTGGTTTCAATTAAATCGTCGCGGTGATGACCAAGAACTAATTTTGTATAGCCGTTGTTGGTCGCATAATCATAAAGAATGGCTCTTCGTAAACGTGAACACAGCGAACAGAAAACGCCATTTGTGACTTTTTCTTTCACAATCGAATAAGTGTCCCGTTCAATAATTTGTAAAGGCACTCCCAAAGCTTCAACCCAAGTCTTAAATTCCTGAACATCAAAGCCAGGCTGCTTTTGATCCAAAATCACGGCAGCAACATCAAAATTCTTTTCGGACCGGCGGCGAATTTCAAGTAGGCTTGCCAATAAAACGCTGGAATCTTTTCCACCAGAGACGCAAACCATCAGTCTGTCGCCCTCTTCAATCATATTGAAATCATTTAAAGCACGCACAATTTGTTTGCGAATATCGATGGCTAGTGGATGCTCTAAAGAAACCATAATAACAGACCCGCTGACTAAGGAGTTGGGTTCGAATTTTCAATCCGAAGCTGCATTTTGGCCAAATCTATACCATTTTCAGCCAAGGCTTCAATCCCTTTACATAAAACCTTATCTCCCACAACGAACTGAGCGCCATAAGAGTCAATAAAGTAAATAAGTTTTACAGAAATCCACGAATCCGTGGTTTCAGCGATGTAGGCGAAGGGGGCGGGTAAGCTGCGGATTTCTTGAATCCCATTGCAACAGGTTTCTAACAGATCTTTGGCTTTTTCAATAGGGGCGGTGTGAGCCAAGCGGAAATACTGGCTACGAATGATGGGTTGGTCCGCCGGCGAGAAATTGGCAATCTGAGCTTGGGCAACGACTCGGTTGGGTAAAGTGATGACTTCGTCTGAAAATCCGACAAGGACCGTGCTGCGCCAGGTGATTTCTTTGACTTGGCCAACAGCTTTTTGAACACCATTGGTCACTTCCAGCCAGTCACCAATTTCATAATTGCGATCCATTTGGAGGCTAATTCCGGCAAAAATATTGCCTAAAGTGTCTTGTAACGCCAGACCCAAAATTAAAGAAAAAGCTGCGGATGTTGCCAAAAGTGGTGCCAACTGCAGGCCAAATATTTTAGAAGCCATCCAAAATATTAAGACGACAGATAAGAGCAAAGAAAAAATATTTACAACCAGCAGCGGAACCCCAGACTGCATCGAGCCCATAAATAAATATTCTAAAACTAATAGCCTTGAGGCTCTGACAAAAACAATGGCCCCCCAGGCTAAAGTCAAAAGGCCTATATAAGGGGAAAATCGTGTTAGAATTTGATAATCGCCTTCGCCGCGATGGATGAATAAAAAGGACACAAAAAGGACACTGACAAAAACGAAATTTCTAAAAAGCTGGGTTAAATGCCCACGAATATTGCGATGTCGCTCCTCAGACGCGTTTCTTAAAAAAATCTTGTAGATCAACCAACTGGCAAAGACTAAAATGGCGAGCAGAATATACGGTTCTAAATCGACAAAAGAATAGAGTGTCTGAAGCTGCATAAATTTATCTAGCATGGGCCTATTGTAGGCTGCAAAACGGGTCGGGTCTAGTCTAAAAAACGGCTTGTTCGAAGGGGTTGCGCCGACTTCCTGAACGCAACTTGCAAATAATTTAATTAGAATAGAAGGCGATGAAAATACTCAGATTTTTGATTCTTTTAGGTTTGTTTTGTCTGCTGTCGTGTCGATGGGGAAATATCGAAAAAGAAGTCGCCTTGATGGAGAGTCAAAAAGAAGCTTTGGGCTGCGCCCAGTTTGAAACGCAATTCTGGGATGCCTTCGACAATTTTCTTGTCACTGAAAAAAGAATTCCTGATATTTCAGCGCTTAAAAACCAAGTTGAATCTTTTGCCTTGAAGGGATTCATAAATAAAGAAGTTAAAGAAGTTTGGCTGGGTTTATTAGCGACGCTTTTTGAGGAAGCTCCGAAAAAAAATATCTTAGATTCCGCGGCCCGGTTAAGGATGTTTTTTGCGGCGATGGAAGTTGGCGATGAAACAACAGAAATTAGAAAAGAATTTAAAATAAAAATTGCAGAACAAATAACATCTTTGAAAAAGGCCAGCCCTGCCAAGGCCTGTGCTGCGGACATAGAAAATAGGACTATGCCTTTTGCATCGGTTAAAGCGCCGAAATTGATGTCGTTATCTGAAAAAGGAATGCGCTGGCTTTTTGCAACAGCCTACCAACGTTGCCAAGCGATCCACAAGCCGGCTTTAACAGAGGCTTCCTCTGGAATTCAAGGGATTTTAGACCAAGGACTGCACACGGATGGAATTGGACATAAAAGAAAAATAGTCGACATGGCTGCTTTTTTATCCAGCCATTATTATTATCAAGATAAATCTTTTGGTCCTCACTGTCGCAATGAAAAAGAAATGCCCTTGATTTATGATTACGGTGGAAAACCATTCTCTAGCGATGGTTCAACGTCAACGTTAGATCTTTTTACCGATGATGGCACGGGGACAGAGGCTTTAGGAATTGATTGTGCCGCCGCGATATTTTCGGCGACAGCGACGGCAGGCTTAAGATTAAAGCCAGGGGTTCCTTTGCGGGCTCGAAATGTATTGGGCGTCAATTCTAGAATGTTTAAGGACCCTGAAAAAAATGGCTTAGAATGTTATCAGCCCATCAAGCTTCATTCGAAAGCCTCGCTCCAATCGGGAGACATTGCTGCGTTGAACGGACATGTCCTGATGATCGGCGAGGTGGGTTCAGATCCCTTTGGCGTGGGTCTTTTTAAAAATAAAAAAGAATGTGAACATATTTCCGTCGACCACTTTAATTTTTCAATTTGGCAAAGTGGAAGCCAAAAAGGTGGTATTGGGTTTAATCATATTGTTGCCAGTGCCTACCTAAAAGACGCACCAAAAATGCGTGAGGGTTTCGAAACCTACGCCAAAGAATCCTGCAAAGCGCGATTCGAACATCGCGAGATCGAACCAAAAATTGAGAAATTTGCTATTATCAGAAATAAAAACACTCCGGCATGTCAGACACAAAGAATCGCTTTAAAGGGCGAGAGATGCATTCAAGATTGTTTAAAATATTTTTAAAAAGGAAGACGGATGGAACAAACAAGGCCCAGTCTAAAGAAACCGATTATTCTACAAATCTTAGCGATTTTATTTATCGTAGCTCCATTGGGGAATATTTTAATTTCCTTTTATGGGGTGGGTTCCAGTGATTGGACAAAGCCCGCTGTCTTTTTAAGCTGGGCTTCGACGATTGATATTTTAGATTGGTTTTGGCTTTTGTTAACTTTTTCCACTGGAATTTTACTTTTTATCCAACATAAAACGGCCTGGCTGATGGCCATGATTAATTTAATGCTGATTTTATCGGTCAATATTTATAGATGGGCAACGACAGGTGAATTGATTGATGTGGAGTATTCTTATTTTCAAACACAAATTGCTTTCTCCATTCTAGCGACACTTGCGACCTTAGGAATTTTATTTTATGCAAGATTTCCTTATTTAGATCGTCGAAGTCGTTGGCTAGGGTCGGTGGCTCCAAGAATCGATATTAAGACTCTGGTGACCGTGGTGGCCCAAGATGTTTATAATGGGTTTGCAACAAATATTTCAGTCTCGGGGATGGTTGTCGAACTAAATAAAAGTTTAAGCTCGGGTCCTGCTATGAAATTCGTGGACGTTATTTTTCCTGATTTAGGGAATCTAAAAATCAAATGTCGATTGATTCAAGCTGATGGGATGTCCTTAAGACTAAAGTTTAGGGACCTGC
>JAYWEQ010000048.1:0-6115 GCA_043779185.1 Pseudobdellovibrionaceae bacterium | reverse complement strand
AGAGGCTTATCATCTCCTTGCGGCCAAACGAATCATTTAAACACCTAAAATAACAAAGTAACCTTGAGGCGTTAGTCTGCGCTACGCACACTTAAGTGGGGCAGTTGGATTCAATATTACGACTCAATATTAGGATCTTCTTGGCAGCGCAGAGGCAAAGTTGAATCTTCACCCTTAGCTGTGTTTTCAGCCCCCACCGTATGGACAAAAAGAGAATTTGTTTTTGAACCTGAGGCGATCGGCTGACCCAAAGTGACAATAATTCGGTCGCCTGTGCGGGCTAGACCGTATTGCACGAGCAAATGATCCACTTGAGTTAAAATATCGTCCATGGATTGGTACGGACGGATGCTCAAAGTTTGAATACCCCACACCAATTCCATTTTATTTAAGACTTCCAGCTTTGAGGTCACGGCAATAATTTTAGCCTTGGGTCTAAAGCCAGAAATAATATTGGCCGTTTTTCCAGACGTTGTTAGGCAGACGATGGCTGTCGCATTTAATTTTAAGGCGCTTAAGCTGGCGCTTGCGCCAATCGTTGCAGGAACACTCAAAAATTCGTTTTCTAACGAAAGCTTATAGTATTCTTCTTCATTTCTTTCAACTTCAGTAATGATTTCATGCATGGTCCGAATACATTTGAAAGGGTACTTCCCACTGGCCGATTCAGCCGATAACATCAAGGCATCCGTCCCATCCAAAACAGCATTCGCTACGTCTGTGATTTCAGCTCTTGTTGGCCGAGGGTTTTCAACCATTGAATCTAACATTTGGGTCGCCGTAATAACGGGCTTACCTAATTTGTTACACAGTGAAATAATTTTCTTTTGAAAACCTGGCAAACGACTTTGACCCACTTCGACGGCTAAATCACCCCGAGCCACCATCACAGCATCACTGAGGCGAACGATTTCTTCTAGATTTTCTAAAGCTTCCAGCATTTCGATTTTTGCAACAATCTTTGCAGGTGAATTGCGGCTGTCGATAATTTCGCGAAGTTTCCTAATATCACGACCGTGACGAACAAAACTTAAAGCGATGTAATCAACACCGTGTTCGATGCCAAAATCGAGATCGGCTAAGTCTTTTTCTGTCATCGCTTCAACGGGAAGTAAAACACCGGGAAGATTCATCCCTTTGCGGTTTTTTAATGTTCCGCCGTAAAGAACTTGCGCTTCAACCAGCTGCCCGTGAACTTTCAAGACAACCAGCTCAAGCAAGCCATCATCCAATAAAATTTTAGTGCCCGCTTTGCACACACTAGGAAGTTCTTTAAAATCACTAGGGATAAAGCCTGTTCGGCCCACCACATTTTCGGTTGTGATCTGAACAATTTCTCCGGCTTTTAATTCAATCGATCCAGTTTCAAATTTTCCAACGCGAATCTTGGGACCTTGCAGATCCTGTAAAATCGTCACCGGCGCTTGAAGGTCTTTAGAGAGTTTGCGAATCAAGTGGATGACCGAAAGATGGGTCTCATGTTCACCGTGGCTAAAATTAAGCCGCGCTACATTCATTCCTGCCTTGATGGCTTTTTCTAATGCTTTTTCACTTTGAGTCGAGGGACCAATCGTCGCGACAATTTTTGCGCGCCTGTCTGCTAACATAGTTTAGGCTTTCCGGCTGTAATTACTCAAGCGTTGGGCCAAAGATTTCATATCCTCTTCGTGCCGCTTTTGCGTGAGCTCTTTTTCCTGTTGATGCTGTTCCTCGATCGTCGCAATCTTGGCTTCGTATTTTTGCTCGATCGATTCTTTCTCAACTTTATGCCCTTTTTCGCGGTCCACGGCAAAGTTTTTGTAGTTTGTTTCAATGCGGCGAAGCTCTCGGCGATGATCATCCCTCATTTTACTAAGGGCGTCTTTGTATTCTGCCTGCAAATTATCCAATTTAGACTGGTAGTTGCTGCCCATGTTTTGCACGCGCTTGTTAATGTTTTCCGTCTGCTTCATTCGCTCTTCTGTGATCTGATCTTTCTGATCTGCCACGCGCCCCGCGTAACTTTCTTTTAAGATATCAACAGAGTCTTCGTAGTGCTTTTCAAGCTCCTTGGTATTACCTTCTGTCGAGCGTTGCAGTTTTTCAACGCGACTCTCTGCCGATGTGCTGACATGGTCTAATTGGTTTTGCTGTTGAAGCTCTAAATTTTTTCGCTCTTCACGGTTGCGTTGGTTGATCAAGTTCATCTGACTGCGATAATTTAAATTGGCTTCGCGAACGACTCGGTCATTTTTATTAGTGCTTTCACCCACTCGGCGGTGAACCAAATCATTCATATGTTCAACGTAGTCGGCCCGCTCATCCTGAATATCAGCCATGCGGTCTTCATAGGACTGCACTAAATGATTTTTTTCAAGCTGACCTAACTTAGTTTTCGCAGCCACGTCATGGGTTAATTTTTCTTTTAAAAGCTGAATCTGACTGTCACGTGATCGAACCTGATCATTTAAGCGATCATTCACTTGGCCTTTGAAATTATCTTTTTCAACATCCATCCGATCTTCTTTTTTTATCAAAGCTCGCTGGTAGTGATCTTGAATAGCTTCGCGCTCGGCCTTCAATTCGGCGGAACGGCTTAGTAATTTTTCCCCGTCCATTTCATTATGGTTACTGACGGTGTCGTAATATTTTTCCTGCCAGTCCTTATCCAGGTTGTCTTTCTGCCTTCTCAAGCCGGTGATCTCACCTTTGTAGGCTTTTTTACTTTCATTCATTTCTCTGTTTTTTTCGACAATCGTATTCGTTTTATCTTTTAACAAAAGCTCTTTTTCATTTTCGTGGGCCACTTTTAACTTCGTAGAATTGTTATCGATCGCTTCGGTCATTTTTTCTCGTGACCGCTGCGTTAAGTTATCAAACTGCTCATCACGCTGGGCAATTTCTTCGGTCTGCTTTTCCAACATATTTTCGCGCTGACTAGATGAAATTTCTTTTTCTTTTGAAATTTCACCTTTGAACGTATCAGTTAAAGATTTTCTTTCCAGGGCTGATTGCTGATTTTTTTTACGCATGGTTTCCGTATATAAATTTTTTAATTCCTCGACACTCTTGCGATGGCTAATATCCCTAGAATTTAAACTTTCCGTGCTGCGCCGCTGAAGATTTTCAACTTGGTTCTGGAAATTTTCCGTGAGTTTTTTAATTTCATTGCTATGGCGAATTTCAGCGTTTTTAATTTCGCCATTTTTACGACGAACTGTTTCGGTCTCGCGTGTGTCATAGTCATCACGAGTCTTCGTCTGCTGTTCATCAATACGAGCACGATCAGATGCAGAAACGCTCATATTTCTCCTCCCTAAGAAAGTTCTAAGTCAGCCTTAATAATAGCATATTTAGCAGCTAAATTTGGTCGTTTCCAGAGGAGGATTGATAAAAATAGGACCTTATTCCAAGGCGCTTTAGACTTTGGTCAAGGCTTATGCGAATCTATCGCCAGAAAGTCTTTTCAGTGTACAAAGCTCGCATTTGTTTTTTTTGCTCTGTGGCTGCGACTTCCCGCTGTTGAATTTTAATTTTATGTTTGAGCACTAAGTCCTCTTGATGATGGGCGATACTCATATATAGCTGAGCCGCCCTTTCAGGCAAGGAACCCCATGTCCATTTAATTTGCACGACTTCTTTTTTAAATTCATCTTGAGTGCCTGGGAACATATAACTCCAAAGGCGAATGTGTTCCTGAACGGGGATGATTTCAGGAATTCCCGTCGTCGACTGACCCTTTTGATCAAGTCCGCCCAACCAAATTTGAAAGCCAATGGGAAGTTCAATGGTGCGACCGTCCCTTAAATGCAATGAAAGATCGGCGTTCACATTCCGAATCCATATTTTGTCTTTATCGCCAAGAACCCAAAAAGGTCCAGCCACGGCCTTGATATCTCCGAAAATAGTTGTGACCTGCATTTTTTCATATTTTTGCGACCATAATGTGCCGCTAATAAACTCTAAGTGGGATAAAGAGTGTCGCAGGATAAAGCTGCTTGGCCCTAAATGAAATTCGTCTGATGTTGACGAAAAATGGAATGCACTGGATTTTGTTTGAATCGCACAAACGTTCAATTTCTGCAGGCAACCCTTCGGACGATCCAGCAAGTCACTTGACGCTCGCACTCGGATGTCCAGGGCGAAAAAGAAAACAAAGAGGAATAAATGCTTTGGACTGATCACTGAATTTCCAGACTTTTCAGCAAAACCAAAGCTTGTTCCTTCAAGGGCTTTTGTGAAAAGTGGCTAGCTACCGTTCGATAGATCTCTTGCGCTTCTTCAATTTGATTATTGTGCTCACTGATTTGCCCGAGGCGCAGAAGAATAAAGCCCGTCAATTCATGATCAGGATATTGAAGAACCATTTCATCAATGACTTCTGTGCATTTTTTAAAATCATGTTGTAGATATAAACTTTCCGCTAAAAAAAACCGAGCTTGAACTTGATACGCCGAAGAAGGAAACTGAGTCTTTAATTTTTCAAACTCTTTGGTAGCCACTTCGTATTTTCCTGCCGAAAAATACTTCTTCCCACGTTCTAAAGTAACCGCTGAAAAATCCAAATGTTCTATGCTGGCGGGAGCCCGCAGACTTAATCCCAAATCATGAAAAGTATCAGACGTCTTCAATTTTTCTTTTGAAATGACACCGACCACGGTCTGCTCTAAATCTTTCATTTGATGCTGTAACAAACTGACCCTGAACTCGGAATCATCAAGTTTTTCTTTGAGGATTTTAGCGTCTCTTTTAAGCTCCCAGCCTGAATTAAAGTACCCGTTAAATTCAGTGTAGGACCACAGAATTCCCGTCGTCAGGGTGAGACAAAAAATAATAAAAACTTGATTCCACGAGCGCATGCTTATAGATCGGCTCACAGTGGCAAATATTAAGCAAAAAATGGACTTAGAATCTTAATTTGAGACGTTTTTTTGCAGGTCTCTTTCAATCGATATCGCAAAGTCCCCAGGATTGTTTTTTTAGGACTTAGGTCGGGTTGAGTCCGAAGATTCGCCCTTCGCGGGACTGGAAATTTTAATCGCTTCAATATCGATGACCTGAGCGTCTCTTTCGAAATGAGGTTCAACCGTTCGACCGAATGAGAAACTTCCATCCATCATTTTTCGAGCCCACCAGTTCTTGCAACTAAAAACAATCAAGAATCGCGTTGGTGGAAAAAGTAAAAAAACGGCCATCATTCGACAAATCAAACTTGGAACTAACAACAGCAAGCTGCCAAAAAAACCAGCCATCAGATTGAACAAAGGCTGATCCGGCGCCCTGCCCGAGGCCATTTGTTTTTGAAAAGTGGCCCAATTCATTTGATTTTCAAAAATCACTAAGGGTAAACCAAAAAAAGTAGGCACAAAATAGATTAAGAGAGTTGTCCAAAAGCCAAACAGTTCAGCGACCCATGCGCCTAAACTAATTTCCAAAATAAGAAAAATAAAAATGAAACTTCTCACATCGATTCAGGGGCTTCGATATTTAAAATCTTTAAGCCCTGCTCTAGAATTTTTTCAGTGGCCGACACCAAACAGACCCTTGAATTTTGAAGCTCAGCTTCAGCCCCTAAAATCCGGCAGTGATGATAAAATTGACTAAAATGAGCGCATAATTCCAGCAAATACTGAGCTAAAATATTCGGTTTAAATTGCCGAAATCCCGCTTCTAAAACTTCGGAAAACCTTAAAAGTGAATAAATTAACTTCTGCTCTTCCGGCATCGCCATTAAAACTGAAGGTCTTAGTGGGATGTCCCCATTATATTTTCTTAAAATGCTTTTACAACGAACCAGGGTGTATTGCACATAGGGACCACTGTCCCCTTCAGTACTGACGATACGATCCCAGTCAAACTCAACGTCTTTAATTCGATCGGTCATAAGATCATTAAAAAAGACGGCCCCGACAGCGACTTTTTGAATAACGTCCTTTTTGTTTTCAAGATCCGGATTTTTTGCTTCGACCATTTGCCCCACCAAGTCGATGGCCTGATGAAGGACGTCTTCCATAAAGACGACTTTTCCGGATCGAGAGGACATTTTTCCATCCTTAAATCGATAACGGCCAAACACAATATGATGGCATTTTTCAGCCCACGCATAACTGAGTTTTTTTAACACACCAAAAACCTG
>JAYWEQ010000047.1:0-24463 GCA_043779185.1 Pseudobdellovibrionaceae bacterium | reverse complement strand
GCCAAAAGGCTTTTGCCAACCTAAAAAGTGTTTCGTCTAATTTTGAAAGGGTCAGTACATCAAATAAGATGCCCCATCCAATCAGAGGCCAATAGGTAATCGTGTCTTTTCTTATCCCATAAAAAACTTCAACTATCGGCTGGCCAATCCAAAAAATTGTTTTTTGTACTAACTTTACTAAATCGACCTGATTTTTCTGTTCGCTGACTTTAAGCAAAGTTATTCTCCTTCAAACAAAACATAGAATTCTTTGCCGCTTTCGACTTGAACAACTGACTTGCTGGACTTTAAATCCGATAGCACTTGATTTGATTGTTCGAGAGCAGCTTTTGAAGCTCCATTGAGGGCTGCGTTTCTAAGATCAGATTTCTTTGCCGCGATGCCGTTTTGAAACTCATTGTCCTGTAAGCCTTCTGCCATACCACCCAAAAAATTCAGTCCGGCTCCGGTCGCTAACATAACAGCATACTTACTTAGTTTTTTGCCTTTCACTCCAACTGTTTGGTCAGATACATCACAGGCTTGGCCTTGCACATTTTGATAATGACCATCTCTGAATACTATTTTTGTGAACTGAACCAAAAGTCTTTCTTCATTAGAGTTTCCTACGCCAACCAAAGTTGTTCCTTCTGGTGCGATATTTTCTCCATTGACCGAAAGATCTTCCATTAACACAGCCTTGAGTGGACCATTTGATGCTCCGGTAACAAATTTAGCTTTGACCATTGTTCCAGGCGGAATCTTTCCAAAATTAGGACGCTCAACAACTTGCAACCCTGAATAAACAACTCGAACGCTTCGTTTGGCTTTTGTTTGAGATTTATTCAGCTCTGTATCACCCTTAGGAATTTGAACTTTTTCAGAATTTCCAACTTGCTCATTAAATGGTATTGGATCACTGCTTTGACTAGATGTTGGTTGGTTAAACTCTCTGACGAGGGAATAACCAACTCCAGTCAGCATGAAAGCACCAAAAATCCCTGCAACTAATTTTCCATTGAGACTTTTTTTAGCACCTTCTTTTCGATATAAAAGTCTGTCTAGGCCCCAACGATTTTTGTGACCATTGTCATTTGTGAAGGCTACCTTGGATTCTTCAATCATTTGAAATGAACTTTCATTTTTGAATCCTCTGGATCACGGACTTGGACTAGGTCGTCATGCCGAGCATGAGACGCCACAAGATTAAATCCACAACGGCGGCCCAAAAGATAAACGAACAAATTTGTATTGGAGTTTGATGCCAAGGCCGTAAGAGCGATGTCATTCTTAATATATTCAATGGCAAACTGCTTCTGTCCTCCTAAAACGACATTGTCTGGTTTGATTGGAAAATTAATAACTGTCCCAAAATTGGGCTTGATATAGACATCAACCATTTTGGATTCATCACATTTCACAACTCGAAGTGGTTGTTTGGCATTTACTTGCTGAGTGCAAATAAATACCAAACATGCGGCTCCAAAATAAATCAGAATGATTTTTAAAATCTTCTTCCTCACTTTTTCTCCTTAGCTTCAACTTGTTTTGCCGTAACAATAAGAAGACCGTATGGATTTGAATTGGATCTAGACTTTGACTCTAATTTAACCGTCAGTGGAAATTTGAACGCTGAACGAACGTCATTCACAGAAATCAATCTATCCGTGTCAACCAAGAAATCGTCTCCTTCTTGTGTTACGCTATTGATGATAATTTTTTGCTTCATATTTCGAGATAAAAATTCTTTTTGTTCTTGCTGTCGAAGTTTTAATTCGTCAGGCGACAATAAGCCATCGACGGCTTGTACGGTTGAATCAAATCTTTGAGAAAGTGCTTCTCTCAGAAAATTTTCAATTTCCTCTTTGCTGTGTTCATCTTTCATTGGAACGAGCTGTCTTGAGAAACAGCCTCTTTCAATAATTGGTGACTCCTTAAAAGTAAGTCGCAAAGTTGTCATCCCTAAAATCAGAGATACAAGGCCCAGAATAACTGTTGCCATTTTTAAGTTTAAATTTTGAGAAACAACTAAAGCCCAAGCTTCTGTGTATTTCATGATAAATTCTCCTACGCTTTAATTTGTTTTTGCTGTGGGGGTTTAAAGTTTTGTGTCTGAGGTGGTTTTTTACTGGCAAATTTAGGTCCACTGCCAAATGGTTTCTTTGCAACTGCTGAGATAGCGCCAACGGTTCTTGTTGGCGTGATCGCCATTCCACCAATCGCCAATGAGCTTAGATCTTTACCCATCTGTGAAAGACCACTTCCTGCTAAGGCGTGGACAACAAACGGAGTCAAAAGTAATGAACCGGCTAAAATGATATTGAATCCGATAGCAGTTAAGAAACTGACCTGACTTCCATCCGCATTAATCTGGCTTAAAGCACTACTCCAAAGCAGCGTTGCGATAACGCTCCAAACAATTTTCCAGCAAGCGACCTCGATCAATGATCTAAACAACGCTGATGTTGCCGAAGCCGTTGCTGGTAGAACACAAAGTGCAATCAGCAGTGGCGAAAACACATAAAGCATGACCCAAACATAAATATAAAAGCTGTCTGCGATATGAATTGAGAAATACAAAATAAAGAACGTCAGAAAACTGATCAGCAGCATGATAGTTTCTTTAAAAGAAACCCATGACCACGAAAGTTCGCCTAGTTTGTCTCCCATCCTATCTAAGATCAGCTTAAAATTATTCAGGTCTCCAATTTGTGATGATACGGCATCTGTGACATCGGCAATCGTATTGGTAATTTCTGGGTATGCGTGAAGCAATAAGGCTGCGATCATCGCACGACCGACCAGAGTCCCAAAATTAGGAACTCCGCCAATCGGCCATTTAAAATATTCAATCGCAATTCCTAAAAGCATCAAGACTGTGATTAAAAGATAAAAATATCCTGTAAACAGCTCATGCAGTTTTTTAGCTTCTGTTGCTAGCCAAGCAATATCTGAAATCATAACTAGAACCTTGGGGCTTGAAATTGAATTTTTTCATTTTTCATAGCCACCCGAAGGGTATTTGCGGTTTCAAGATATTGTTTAGTAGAGTCTTTTTCTTTTTTGTTCTGGACTGCCATAGTCTGGGCCTGAAGTTTTAAGCCAGTAGCCTGTGTTCTTAGGCTCTGATTCATAACCTGAAGCATGACACCCAAAGTTTGTGCTGTAAGCTTCTGGGCACCGCCAGGCGATGTCTGATGACTATACGCCTTGATCACTTCACCTAACTCGTCAATGTCTTCTGTGTACTTATAGACATCGTTATTTAGAGTGACGGCTTCGGCTACTTGTTGGTCTGTGTCCCTATAAATTTGGGCATCTGGCGAATTGGTAACAATGCCATAGATAGTTTGAACCTTATTAAGAGCATCACTGACATTTTGCCAATCCTTGTAAAGTCCAGGATCTATGTTGGGATTGATGGTTCGAGCCAAATTGAGTGAATCATTGATTCCTCGGTTGATGTCACGAATTAGATTTAGTTGATCTTGTCCGTTCTGAACCATGCTTTTCAATTCAGTCAGTTGCTTAATTGCATTTGCAAGAATCTGAGCAAGATAGATGAGGTCACCACCAAACATATCAGCACGAGCTTTCGGCTGAAATGAAAGGGTCATGACCAAAATCAAACTTAAACATTTTTTCAAGTATTACCTCCGATGGAAGCAAAGCCTCTGGGAAATTCGATAGCCAATTTTTTTAGTATTTCTAATTGGCTCTGAGTCTCAAATTTCTTTTTGTAGTCTTCAATTTTACCAAGATCTCGACCGTCAGTGGTTGCGATCCAGTATTCGAGCGGCGTGGATTCAATAGCAACAACAGCTCTTGCATCTTCGGCCATTAAAAAAGCCTCAGAATAAACGCCACGTTCTTGATGGAGCGATGAAATAAGGTCTACTTCGCTGGCGTTCAGGCTAAGAACTTCCTTAAGCCTTTCTTTGTCAGCACCTTTTTGTTTTAGAACCCACTTGATACTGCTGTTTGGTAAAATGGCGGTAGCGATTTTACTTTTTGCAAAGTCATCAATATTTTGTGAAATGGCAATGGCTGAAGCAAAATATTTTCTGAAAGTTCTAAATACTTCGGCAATAAACAATGATGCTGAATCGTTTTCCATGAGCTTCCAACACTCGTCTAGAATCAGAAATTTCATTTTTGATCTATCGCTTTGAACCTCACGCCAAACGAAGTCAGTGATGATAAACAGGCAAGCCGATTGCAAATCTGGATATGCTTCCATTCCTTTAAGGTCAAAACAGACTACGGGTCTTTTAAGCTCCAATGTGGTTTTTTGATCGACGAATTTTCCGTAAGGCGAGTTTCCACACCAAGAAGCTAAAATTTTTCCTAACCGCTGAATTTGGGGCTCTGAGTGTTTAATTAAAATTTCCCGAAGATCTGACAGCCTTGGATTTTTTGAAAGTTCATAGACTTTTTCAATCGCGGTTTCAATTTCTGATTTTTCCAATTTTCCGAGCTGGTGTTGTTCGTCCTCTTTGGTCATAATCTCAACAAGGCTTAGAATAAATTTTATCTTTTGACTGCTTGGTTTGGTTTCTCCCACTGCTAAGTCAAAAGGGTTCATTGATAAGTTTGAATCAACCCCAAGTTGAATATACTGACCATCGAAATTTTCGCAGATCTTCTTGTATGAGCCGCCAATATCTACCACGAAGACCTTCGGATCATCTTTCAGCATGTGCATAAGCAGAATGTTAGTCATAAAACTTTTTCCACTACCAGAGCCACCACTGACAATTTGGTTTGAGTTCGTAAGCTCACTGGTAAATGGATTAAAACTAACAAGACTTCCCAAGCGTGACCGTAAAAGAATTTTGGGTTCAGCATGGCCAATCCACGGACCAAAAACTGGCAGAAGATCACAAAGGTTAGACGTTTTAATTCTTTTTATGCGTTCTTTGCTTCTGGCATTTGGAAGTGAAATCTCCGAGAAAATATCAAAAGTCGCTAAGGTTTCCTCCATACCTTCGGCTCCGCTCATTTCTCTGATTTTTGTCAGTGTTTCAGAAACTCGATTTTCTAATTCATCCACCGAAGTTGATCGAAGCAGAACTTGTAGACTAAAATGAAATACTTTTTCACCTTGAGCTACCATTTGCTCTAGTAGAACTTCGAGGTCTTTAAACTTCGCTTCGCTCTCAAGATCTGATACGCCAGTTTTTTTGCCAGCGACCATCGAAAATGCGATTCGTCTTTGCGTCTGCAAGGTTTCAAGCTCTTTTTGTTGATCGGGGCTGTGAACAGTAACAAAAACCCTAGAGTCAAAAGGCAGTTCTCGTAATTTAGCAGCCATTGTTGCAAATGTTTGATCCGGCAGAAGCTTCAGAGAAATAACTCTGTGGTGGAACTCACCCAGAGTAAAACCGCTTAATTCGATACCCACGTCTGTAAACAGAAGTGATGACCTGACATTATCTGGATCAACATGACCAAGATCAGTATTTCTTGCTGGATTCCATTGCTGGTAAAGAAATTTTAGAATTTCTTCCGATTGAAGCCGTTTAGGTCTTAGACCTAACGACTCAAATCCAGCTTCAAAATCATGAACAAGTCTTTCGATATTATTTAGCTCTTGATTCAATCGCTGTTCGGCGATGTCTTCAAATTTTTTGGATTTACCCAAAAGTGAAGCTTTCTTGAGTAAATTGCCAGAAGGACTTTTTCTAACGAATACTGTTAGCCCATGCTTGGGGAGCAATCCTTGTTCATCTAAATCTTGAAATTTCTTAAGTCTTGCTGCCGTTAATTCACTGACAACTTCACTTGGGTTTGAAGATTGGCTGTGTCTTTTAATTAGACCATCATTCCCAGCCTTAATATCTTGGACGAATTGAATATCAAGATTTGCAGGCAATCCATTTAAAAACTGTGAAAGTTTCGAGGCATAGTCGTTGGCTTGATCGACAGACCAACAGCTTGAATCAACGGGTGTGCAATCTAACGCAAAACCAAAAGATCCGTCTGAAAAAATAATCGTGTTTCGCTCTATACCCCAAATTTGAAGATAGTCTGCAAGTTTTTGGCTCATGCTATTTTCCTTTCTTTTAATTTTGGAAGTTTTTTATTGATAGTTGGATCGTCAAAGGCTCTTAGAATCCCTGGCTTGATCTGATACCTAAGCCAATGGATTAAATAATTGTCTGGTTTTCCTCTTTTTGTGAGTTTTAGCGTGATCGCAAGACTCGCACTTGGAAGCCAGACAAAAAGCCACTTCATTGACGTTGAGCCAAACAGAAAATTCAGAATCGACATGGTTAGAAAAATAAAAAGTAAATCAGGAATTTCAAATCCCATGATCATCATTTTTTTATCTAAACATTTACTGACAGATGTCACTTTTAAATCCATTTTATTTCCTAATTAAAAGAGGGCTTCTTAGAAGCCCTTGATTGACGTTAATGAACAAGAGACTGAATCCAGCCAACGATACTTGGTGCTCCAAAGCCGATAGCCGCACCAATAATCGCAAGGACTAAATGGTTTCTAGCGTTTGGACTTCCAGCCACGAAGGACAGTCCGGCAAAGACAAGTCCTATAATCGCGGCCAGTGGCAAGATTGTTCCGATAAGCTTTGACTGAACTGCCATCAGACTTGATTCCACGCTGCAAAAGCCGACCATTGGAAACGCGATGACAAAAAATAGTGTCGCAATAGAAATAATTTTTCTATTCTCTAACAATTAAAAACTCCTAATTCTGTTTGATTGGGTA
The DNA here is from genome assembly GCA_043779185.1 of Pseudobdellovibrionaceae bacterium. Classification (GTDB taxonomy): domain Bacteria; phylum Bdellovibrionota; class Bdellovibrionia; order Bdellovibrionales; family Bdellovibrionaceae; genus JAYWDA01. Next base: position 17,752 of record JAYWEQ010000047.1, on the reverse strand, counting down.
AAGGGACATATACATATATGCTCTGAGCAGAGGAAATTTGATTTCCAAGTAGCTCTGCAATTTTGAATCTAAAACACCGCCACCAACTGGATTCAAAAAATGAACTTGTTTTTCGTTATTTTTCATTCTTGAAAAAATTGTGTAGCGATCATTTGCGTCTCTGTTTTTGACCAAATAATAAGTTTGGCCTGGAAACATCATGAGTCTGATTTTGTAGTAGGTCGTATTGGCATCTTTAAAAGCTGCGCCGACCAGTAATTTTGCTTCAATACCATTTTCTTTTTTGAAGCCTGTGAAGATTTCGTGTTTATCTGATTGTGTGTTCATTTCTATTCCTTTTCGATTTGTAAATTAATTTTTCTTATTCTTGTTTGAATTGATAAAAACCGCTCGAACAAATGTCTTTTGTCTTGAAGATTGAGAGATAAAACATCCCAAATTTCGACAAGTGTTTTTTCGACTTGTTCTGTTTTTTCTTTTAATTTTTTAGGCGGCAAATTCTTCATCTAGCAATTCCCTTAATTGTTTCTCAAGTTTTTCAATTTTCTGAATCAGTTTTAAATTCGACGAAAGTTCTTTAATAGGCAGGTGCCCATAAAACTCACGAAATTTATTTCTGACTTTTTGTAGTTCAAACTTTATAAAAATCTGTTCCATAGACCTTTTAATCTTTCTCGATCATTTGATTCAGTTGGCATCAGGTGTTGAAATTCTTTTGGCAGTGGCTCATGTTTATTGAACCAATCTCGCATCCGTCTTAAGGCACCAGTGACTTTGCGTCTGGCAATTCGACACTGGCAGCATGGATTATGAGCCTGATCAAAGATTCGTTTTTCTTCATTCAATTTCTCTGTTTGCATTTTTTCTTTCGTTCTCCTTATTTGTTGTTTGTGAGTAGCTACTCGTAAGGATGTATTTCAACGAAAGTGCCAGAGTTGGCCAAAGTGACTTAAGCTATTGAGATGCTTTTTGATTTTTAAATTTTTTCTGATTTTGAAGGTGCGAATGAAAAACCGATTTGTTCGGATATGTGAACAATAATTTGATCGCGATGATTTAATTTTGATTTAACGAAAAATGCCGTTCGCATTCTCGAACGACATTTTTTGAAAGGTTTTGATATACAGAGAATTAATTTAGAATATGTATTTTACACCGACAGATAGTCCATCTTCACTGGGAATTGCTACGGATACAAATTTTCCAGATAAGTTTACGAGCGAAGATTGATTTTTAGTCTTTGGAATAATCCAAGCATCCACTATCTCCCAAATCTTAAAACCTAGAAATCCAACAGTACCAGCTAATATCATTGAGTTGCCGCTACACTGATTACTTGATGTGATACCAGATGTGATCCCACACTGACCAAGGCCAACTATGGCGACTGTTGCTGAGATTGCTTCGCCAGTCGTAAATATCCATCCCTTATCTGTATAGCGACCTTGTACCGCATGTCCTATTCCGAATCCTGGATAAATACTTAGAATTCCACCAGTGACGTATCTCGTGGTGCTTATATTTGAGTAATCCTCAGAAGCATTTACGAATTTTGAGCATAGGATTACCATTAAAATCAGAACTGATTTCATTTTCCCTCTAATCTCTTTTGTTTACAAAAGTATCTCTATTGAACGGGCATGCAAATTATCAGAACAGAGCGAGTTCCAAAACCACAGTTTTGAATAATATTACCACTAAAAATCATTCCATCCGTGTCTGGTCCAAAAATTCTAAAATTGTAGTAATCTTGGGGCACACCGAGATCCTGTCGTTGGGCAAACTGAATACTGGTGTCATGCCCAGCGAGATTTGCTTGAATATTTTCATTCTCAGAAAATAATGTTAATTTTTCGGTCCCTGTAGAAGTGTATAATTCAACGTCACACTTAAACTCGTATGCAAAGGCATTTGAAGAAAACCAGATCGACATTAAAATAATCAATTTTTTCATATTGTTTAATCTCCGTATAAAATTATTTGATAAGTTCACATTTAAAGTTTTCCATAGGTGCATACAGAGGGCCGCCGCCTGTATAAGTGTCCTGTGTGTACACTCCTACACCTGATTGGAGTTCAAATCTCAACTGACTTAAATACTCAATGCTGTCTAGAGTACCTTGAATTTTAATTTTGACGTTTCCACTGTTTAACTGCCTGTAAAATTCTTCAACATTTAAGTCAGTGCGAATATCATTAGAAGTCACAATAGTATGACTAAAATCAATCAACTCACTCAATCTTAGATTGCTAGAAAAAGCAGTTATTTTCGGATAGTTCACGTTTGAGTCTTGCATGAAATAAAGATCGCCAGCTCCAAAAGGCCAAGGCTCCGAACTTCCGCACTGAATAAATGGCTTTTTTAAATGATCAGTTAAAAGTGAAAATGATCCGCCCGACATGATATGACCGATAACTCTCCTAACACGTTCAGAGTTACTTTCCTTCGAATATGTATTGAGAAGGCCATAGACCCCTTCATGTAAGCATAGAGCTACTAAATTCGTGGTGTCCATATTTTCAATCAAATCCATGTTAAGCGTCCATATTGGGCTGTAGGAATGCTCGAAGGAAATAACTTGTTCTATTTTACATCCTTGAGGCAATTTCAAATCACCTTCAAAGGAATCGTTGCTTATAGGCAATTCAACGCCAGTAACTCTTTTCACATTAACGAAGGTGCAAGGCTTATTTTTATCAGTGCAGTTCAAAATATTTTGAGATACGAATTTCAGAGAATCATAAACTCTTTCATCATCTTTAGAAAAAATATATTTCGATCTATTTAAAGCTAAATCCATGTCAGTCTGCGTGCTGCCTGATGAAGGGACTATTGTTTTGCCTCTAAGATGTTTTGCTTCCCATAAGTCGAGTAATTCAGTGGTCAAAACGTTATTTTGATTGTCACGACAAACTATGGATTTACCTCCGCCTCGATCCTGTCCAGCTAGTGCGAACGCAAATGAAACGTTTATGGATAAAATCGTAACTAAATAGATTAGTTTTTTTATATTTTTCACTTTCTTTTTCCTAGAGGAAACAAAGAGACTTGAAGCTGATAAACTTCATCGAAGTTATCGTTCTCCTGCAATAAGGTTGTTAATTTATATCTAAAATCTTTGATAATTTGTTTTGCCTTCGGAAGGTCACTTTTGCGGATGGCCAAAGTCGTTGAAGTATGATCACGATTTTTTCTATCAACTGATTCTAAAGCTTCTACGGATTTGTCTAAAATTGATCTTTGATATTTTCGCATCGCCGCTGATGTTTTTTCATTTGATGAAAGGTTCGTTGAGTTTTCATGAACAATTTTGAATCCATTTTTGGTTTTTTTAAGCAAATTAAGTCTTAATAAGGTTTCGATTGCGATAGAAACTTGAACTTCATTCATATTAAGATAGTGGCTGATATTGGGAACTGTAAAATCAAATGATTTTATTTTGGACAGTTCTAAGATGGCGTCGAAGTACCATTCTGAAATTCGGTTAAAAATATCTTCTTCCAAAAATTCATGTTTTGATAAACTAAAATTGTCTTTCTTAATAAAATTGTCAGGATAGATTCCCAATTTTAACGACAATGTTGAAGCTGCTTTCTTGGTTATAGGCCGCTTGCCCGATAGTAATCCTGAAAGTGTGCTGTGATGAATACCAAGAAATTGAGCGTAGCTGCGTAGAGAATATCTAGGATTTTTTGCTCCTCTCCGCAAAAACTCTTGTTGTAGTATGTTCTTAAAATTCTCTGCATCCATAAACCATGAATAGTCGTAATTGTTCTGAGAAGCAACACTATTTGCACCAAAGCGGTGCAAAAAACTGCACCGCTTTTTATAAGTCAATTCGGTGTTTCTCAATATAATCTAAGCATGTGAACCATTGCTTTGTTAAAAACGGTGATACATCGTCAGTTTTACTAACAATATTCAAAAGTGGGAAAAATGAAGCTGGTTGCTTTCTAATCCACTCGCCAGATTCATTTTCAGTAATGGTGCCAACACCTTCAAATGATTGTCTTTGAATTTTTATTTGCCCTTCAGGAAACCGTGTCTTAAGGCTACCTACTACATCATGAATCGCATCAGCAGAAATTTTGTTTTTTGTTTTGTCCGACCAAATGAGCAAAGCATTCAATCCACGCAAGACATCGTAAAGGTAATATCGCGGAAAACAAAGTTGCATCCATTTTTCGGCACTAACTCGTTCGCCTGGATTGTGTTTAGTATCCGAACCTAGTTTAAGTTTTCGATTTATTAAAAATTTCGCACATTTTTCAAGAAATTCGATTTCTTCCGGCGTCCAGTTTCTAGGTGTATACAGTAGAATTGCTTCAAAGGCTGCAATCGTTCCTACCATAGAACTAGGAGTTTCATCTTTGACAAGATAAGCATCGTTATCACAGTTCAAACCGCCATCAGCCATTTGATACCGTAAAAACCACGGTCGAATCCAAGGAAGCTCTTGATCCACATCAATTCCGTAAGCTGCCAGAACTTGATAAACATTTCCTAATTGGCAATGACATGGGCTTCCACGCCAAGGATCGACACCTTCAGACATTTCGTGTTGGTGGATTGGAAATATTTTAAGCGGAATTCGATTAAGTGAAGCAATGTATTTTTCAACGATAAGGCGTGGAATTTTTTTAGTTTCGCCCATTTCATGCAAAAGAAGCATGTGCCACCAAGGAGAATTCCATTTTGGCCAGTATGGATCGGATTCAACAGTTTTAATCGCGGCATCCGATGATAAGTAATTTATTGACGATTTTATTTCATTTTCAAAATTCATTTTTTTCGTACTCACGTTCTACTTTACAAATTTGAGTTTTAAATGACTTATACCATTCTGAACGGCCAAGCTGTTGTGCCTCTAAATGCTCGCTAACATTTTTCCAAGACTTTATATCCTCTAATGATTGCCAATATGAAACAGTGATTCCTAGCCCATCAGAGCTGCGAACACTTTCAACACCCAAAAAACCTTTTTGGTCTTTTGCAAGCTCAACCATTCGTTGGGACATTTTCTCGTACCCAGCTTGATCAGTTTCTGTTCGCTGAGAAGTAAAGATGACCGCGTAATGACTTTTAGAAAGTGGCTGAATTGGCTTGATTAGAAGCAAGCAAGGGTTTAACTCTCCCCAAAGAGTTTTAAATTCTTCGATAGCAGTAAAATTCATCTTCAAATAAAACTGTCTTGTTTTATCATAATTAACATCGGGTCTTGTGGGACTTAGCGTTTTGACTTGAAGAAATTTAAAGTTTTGTTGTCTTAAACTGTCTTCGCATTTTTCGACAAGCTTTTGACCAATTTTATTTCGATGGTGCTTTTCCAGAACTGCCATAACATGAATTTCGGCTGACTGGTGATTATGTTTGTTTAAACTAACAAATCCAACAATTTCATTATCAACTTGAGAAACCCAAGTTTCCATTTTTTGAACATCACGAACATAATCTAAAATGGCTGACTCAATACCAAACCATTGAGGAAGTCTTCGCAAAATCGTATTGCAGATTTCACTTTTTTGTTCTGAATTCGTAACTTCAAAAATTGTCACAAGGCTCCTATTTTTTATTTATCAAATTTCCAACATACGTTAAAGTGGCTTGATACAAGTCAAATACCGCATTTTCATCTAAGTTTTCTTTTTCATTGTTAATAGCCATTGAAAGACAGCCCCATTTTTGATTTCTTGTTTTGAACAAAAATGTCATTGTTAAGACACCGGGTTCACTTCCGCCTTTATAGCCGACGTATTCAAAATTCGGATCATCTTCCGTCCAAATAAATGGAACATTGATTGAAAGAATTTGAAGGATTTTAGGATCATTTACTGAATTATGCTGAAGGGCATTCACAGTGTTGCAAATATCGGAGGTCGAAGCAAACCACTCAGCCTTAAGAATATCACGGGGGCTATCCCAATTCTTTAAGGACTCCATCAAACTATTGCGATCATATTTCTTTTTTAGAATATCTAAAAAATTGTTTTTTTCTATCTGTGGTAAGCCAATATATTCATTTAGTGAATCTTGAGTCAAAGTGCGGAGACGGAACAAATCCATCGTAGAAAGAAAAGGATCATTTTTGTCTAAAAAGCTATTATATCCTACCATCGAATTTAAAATTGAATCTCTTTTCAAAAAATCAATAAGATGATCTGTCGCCGTATTGTCGCTTTGAGAAATCATCAAGGCTGCAAAATCAAAGATGCGGAATTCTTGATTTGATGGGTAGTCTTGCATAACTCCAGAAGGCAATGATTTCAAATCTTCTTGAAGTTTAATTTTATCGTCCCAATGAACCTGCTGCGAATTTATTTTCTCTGACAAATTTTTTAGAATATACAACTTAAATTCTGAACCCAACGCCATTGAGTCCGACGAATTTAATCCTAGCGTCTCCTTGTTTGAATCCAATTCTATTAGTGATAATGATTTTATTCCTGAAATTTTACCAAACCCTGAATAAAGATCACTTTCGGAATTAAATGTAATTTTGGATTCTGCGCGCCCTTGGTATTGCAATCCAGCAATCAAATTATTTTGATCTAACGACAGAGAAAATTTTTGCGAAGTAGTTTTTGTGTAAAATCGGATTTTTGCTTTGTTGCCATTGACGACTGCCAAACTGTACTTAGAGCAGCTTCCGTCATCTTTAGCGATGTCAGTGAAAATTTGGATCAAATCATCGTACTTAATTTTTTTAATAAATCCTTGCGAGAAATAATCTTCATATTTAAATGAAGGGTTCACTGTAAGTTGTGAACAAATAAATTGGGCTTTTTCTTGAATAGCCTCTTGTGTGTTCGCAAATACGTTATTTGAAAGTAGAAAAGTTGCAATAAATAGACTTTTAAACATTTTGTACCCCTATGAATTTAACTTCAGATCTAAAAAATTGGTCTTTACTTAAAACTCCAACATTAAGTTGATTTGCGGCCTTGAGAACCTGCGAGTCATCAAATGCAGAAGTGAAAATAAACGCATTATCTTGAATGCCAAGCTTTTGAATAACTTGAATCCCAGTTTTATTTTCTTCTTCCAAAAAGTAGTCAGAATATAACTTAAATTTAGTTTTGTTGGTAGCCAACCAGCGTTCAAGTTCGGTCGATTTTTCAAAAATCTGATACTTCAGTTCGGGGAACTCAGAAAGCTTCAGCCTTATGGTGTCCCGAATGAGTTTTTGATCTTCCAAAACTAGTAAAGCCTCATCTGCGGCTAGTGAAATTTGGTGGGCTACGTCTAAAGCTGGAAGCAGTAGCTTAGTGCATGTGCCATTGCCCAGTTCGGAGGCAATTTCAAATCGGCCACCAAGGTCTTCGGCGAAGCGTTTCGCGTAAAATACTCCAAGACCATTTCCATTAGCTTTTCCCGATGAAAAGCCTTTTGTTCCTATTTTTTGTAAGTCGTCGTTTGAAATGCCTTTACCAAAATCTTTTATGGATACCTCAAGGGTAAAACCACGTTTAATTATTCCAACTTCAACGATGGCTCCGGTTTTAGATGCTTCAATTGCATTGTCGATTAAATTTGAAATGGATCTTTCAAGCTGATCTGAATTCAACACACAAAACGAGTCTTCGTTATTTATCTGCTCAACAAGTTGAATGGTCGAACCGTACTGACCTTGCTTGAAGGCAATAACTGATCGAATGGTCTCAGCAACATCAGTTTTAATTTTGGACTCAATATCTTGCTGATTAATTATTTTTGCGTCAGCCAAAATTGATTCTGATATTTTAGAAAGTCTATCGACTGATTTTTCGATGATGTCTTTGTGTGCTTCAGGAAGGTTGTTGGTAACTTTTAGGATCTGTCGAATATTGCGTAATGCTCCACGCATATCATGGGCCGTATGTGATGCAATTTCCCCAAGCTTGATTTTACTTTGCTGTTCGACTGCAACACGACGAGATTCATCAATTTCATTTTTTTTGGTCTGCCACCATTTTACGAGGCCAGGAATTTCAGTTTCTAAAACTGATGATGGTGATTCGCTTTCTAATAGCTCATTTACAGCCAGCTTCAAAAGATCTTCACGTTTTTTGGCTTCAGTTCGCTCAATTCTTTGCAACGCCCAAATTAAATAAACTATCAGGAAGATAATCGTTCCACTGCTGATCACAAAAAGTGAGGTGATCATGTTTGATTGGACATCAAATACTAGAATGAAATTTTCTTTCTGTGGGATTTTGTAGAAAGCTCTTTGATGTAAAAATCCAATTCGAGATTGTGTAAGCTCTGGACTTAGATCTTTAAGATCATCAGATGAAATTTCAAATTGCTTTCCAAATTCAATTTTAGGCTCTAATTGTCCTAGTTCAAGTTCGACAAGTCTTACGCCTTTGACATAGGAAGAAGAAATTAAAAATCTTTGGGTTTTTGTGATTGAGGTTAAAAGATTTCCTTCTTGAATTGCAATGGCTTCTGTTTGTGCCCAATTCAACATTAATTCTTTCGCCACAGAACCAAGCTGATAATCACAAATGGCATAGATACCTGAAGTTAGAATTGTAACAGCAAAAACATAAAGAATATTTTTTGAGAGATGCGTTTTTATAGACACAATCTCTCCAAAGCTCCGCCAACAAATGGCGGCTGGTTTTTAAATAGACAGCGGTGAACGCTGTAGTCGGCAAAAGAGGTCGCTACCTCGGAATCAATAATAAGTTCAGGCAACTCAATCGACTTGTTGCCGTTTTTACTAAGTCTGATTTCGACAAGATTATCGCCAAGGCCGGAAGCAAAATAGAATAGTCTTTGTTCGTAGAAACTTTCAGCTTCAACTTTTTTAGCTAAAGCATTTTGATAAGCCATTCCATGACGGTAAAGCTCATCAAGGCCACGGAAAAGTGTATTTTCAGAATCGTTAGGATTTCCGCAAGCACCACCGGAAATGTAGCCTTGGCCTTTTAGTTTACCGAAAATGATTTGAACTTCTTTAGTTGAATTTTTAATTTTTGGTTTAACCAAAATAAGTTTTTCGATATTTAATGAACTGGTAATTGACTTCAAATAAGCCGATTCGTTGTTTTCACAATCAAGCTCGCTTGTTGAAAATTCAATCTCGTCATTGTCCCACCATGTGCCCCAAACGAAACGTTCAGTGGCCTCATTAAGGGCATTGTCTCTTGTAGATTTTTGCAATTCAGTTGGCATTGCTGCGAAGCCGTCTGATCTCTCAGTTTGGCAACTAGACAGGCCGTTTTTATTTCCTTCAATGAAGGTATATCGTTCCGCTCGCTCAGAAAGAGCTTTGAGTAGAGCAACTTCTTTTTCAAAAGAGTGTCCCGTGTAAACATCTTGGTTAATTACACTTGTTTTATCTACTTCAGTATCCGCAACAACGCACCAATAGCGATCTCCAACTTTAGAAAAATCAATCCTTCGCGGCATTTTATTTTGCCGTTTCAAGCTTTCTAAAACTTGTTGAAGAAGGATTTGATTACTCATTAGTTCACCTTAAAAACTTGCCAAGGAGCTGGCGAAGTGATTGAGATTGGCAATTCAGCGATATTATCTAAGTTATCGCTGGCAAAAAATCTTCGGACATGAGCAAACACGTTGAATGAGGCTTCATTAAAAATGTAATGATTGATCTCTTTAAAGGCTGCTGTGTCGTTTTCTTGTCCATTTTTCAATTTTTTAATTAAGGTCTGAACTTTTTGATCCTTTGTTACGAATTGAAGAATCTTGTGCATATTCGGAGTCAGAAGCATTTGAATATCTCCGGCTGGGTCCAAGGCCCAAAAACCTGTGCTGGCTCCCATAGCTGCAACCTCGCCACTGACAAAAGCTTCCGACTCTTGTTTTCTGTCGGCAACAACAAGAGGGCCTGGATTTTTTATTCCAAGAACTTCATAAGTTTTCTCTGCTGTTCGATAATAAATTAAATCTTCATCATTTTTTTGTTGAGCCCATCTTGGAGGATTCTCTCTAAGGGCTTTAAGACATGATTCTTTGTCTTGCGATGAAATTTGAGCGTAAGCTTTAGATAATTCGTCTGACGACATATATCCAGGCAGAACGTCAGTAAAAACGCTCGATTCAAGCTTAAATCCTGAAGTCGCAATTTCTTTAAATGCTTTTCGGTAGGCCTCAGCATAAATGATTCGGCAGTTCTGGTTTTTAAAAGCTCCTACTTTTGGATTTAACAAGTTCATGGCGATTCGACTTGAAGGCAAATAAGAGACTTTAAAACCTGCATTCATTTTTTTCAGTTGCGGTAATGACAGCGTGATCTCATTACCTTGAACGATAGTGTGTCCTGTAGGTTTGTAAGATGCTCCAAAAACTTCCTTTGGTTGTTTGTATTCAAACGTGATTTCTCTCGGAGCCGTTTCACCATGAATTTCTTTTGACCGAAGTTTAAATTTAATTTCGTTGGAACCTTGGCTCAAAATTTCATAGTGGCCGCTAACAGGAATTTTTTCGCAATTAACTTTATTGGTTTCAAGATTTACACATTTTTTAGGAATGATCGAAAAGATCTCAAGGCAAAACCTGAATAGAGGATGATCTACCGTTTTTGTAAACTGAATTTCAATCTTGTTTCCAGTAACTTTAATGCCTGAAGGAAGCGACTCAAGTGCCTTTTGTGACTTAGCCCAATTTTCAAGACCTTGAATGTTTTCAATGACCGGAAAGTTTGGACGAGTAAATGCCATTCTAGCAACGGCAAAAGCCACGTCACTTGCTGTAATATCTGAACCGTCAGAAAACTTTTGATTTTCTTTAACGGTCCAAAGCATCATGTTTGTTTCCGTAATATAGCTAAACTCACTCAAGACCAAACTTTTAAGCGTCCCTTTGCTATCTACCTCTACAGGAGTGGCATAAATCATTCGTTGAACCGAAAGATTTTGCGTTTGATCTCCATCTAAAGGATCTAGCGAGGTCGGCGACTTTGTTTCGGTGATTACATACCGAAAATCAGAACTTGAGGGAGCATTGAAATTATACATAACAACAGCTCCCACAAGCAGAATAAAGATTAAAATTAAGGTTCTCAAGCAAGCTCCACATATTAAAGTTTAAGATCCTGACTCGAAGTGGTCATTCCACCTGGATCTACTTGGTTTGTTTGTGTTTCTTCACCAACAATTGATTTCAGCCAACTCATAAACTCCACAAGTTCAGGAGCTGGATTCTTAGTTAAAAGTTGATCCACCTTCTTATTGTTGAGCTGATAGAAATTTGGATCGCGTGATTGCAATAAAACGTCTTCGGCCAATAGAAGATTCACAATGACCGGATCAATTTTATTTTCTTTAAGCAAATCCAAGCTGATCAAATTTTCCTTTGAATAGCCTTTAGTTCCCAATAGAACCAATAAAGTAAATAGTGCTTTAGATGTTTTGTTCATTTTCAAACCCCCTCTGGTTTGATTTCGTTATATTTTCTTTTAAACTGTTCAATCTAGTATGGATGGAAGACGGTGCAGATTTGAAAATACTGCGGCAAGCTTCCCGAAGTGATCCAGCAAGGCGAATATTTCTTTCGAGATACTCAAGTTCCATCTCCCACGTTTTTCTTTGATATTCATGGTGAGATTCAAAAGTTTCACCAGCTTCGTAATTTACAGAATCTAAAATCTTTTTACTCAAATGAATTGGCTCGATGGTTTTAAGGCCCAAAGTCACAATCTTTTGAATTTCGTTTTCAAGTTCACGGACGTTACCTTTCCATTGATAACGCTCAAGCAGTCGAACCGTTTTCATAAGAAGTTCGATGTGTGAACCCTTGTAGTGTTTTAAAAAATGGACGATCAAAGGCTGAATGTCTTCAGGGCGATCTCTTAACGGAGCAAGATTGATTGGCAAAACATGAAGACGATAAAACAGGTCTTCACGGAATTTGCCATCCATGATCGCTTTTTCAAGATCAACGTGAGTGGCTGAAATGATTCGTACATCTAAGTCCAGAACCTTGTTGCCGCCAACAGGAGTCACTTTTCGTTCTTGAAGAACACGCAAAAGCTTAACTTGGATTTCAGGCTTCAGATCACCAATCTCATCTAAGAAAAGTGTTCCGCCGTTTGCAGACATTAATTTTCCAACATTAGCTTGATCGGCTCCTGTGAAGGCACCTTTAACGTGGCCAAAAAGTTCGCTCTCGGCAAGATTTTCAGGAATAGCACTGACGTTGATAGCAACGAATGGTTTAAGCTTTCGTTTCGATTGATTATGAACCGCTCGTGCAATCAGTTCTTTGCCTGTGCCTGATTCGCCTTGGATAATCACACTGCAATCAACTTTACCAGCTCGCTTAACCATTCGAGCGACATCGGCAAGTCGTGGTGATCGTCCTACTAGCCCGATAGAGTGAATAAGTTCTTCGTTCTGATCACCACCAGTTACGGAGCCAATAAAAACTTCGGCTTGAGTTTTCCATTTTTCGCAAAGACTTCTGACGATTCCACAAATGACTTCGCCATCTTCGTCTTTGTCGATAAAGCATTTAACACCGATCTGGATTGATTTTTTTAAAGCCTCGCGTGTTTGATCGGCTGACAAAATGGCGATCTGCAAATGCGGATTGATGGCAAACATCTCTTGTGCGGTTTGCAGGCCATCCTTCGGCATGTGATAGTCCAAAACAACGACTGCAAACTCATTAGGTCTTTTCCTAACGAGTTCAATGGCAGCGTTAGCATCCATTTCGGTTTGAATTTCAAAGTCAGGGTCGCTTGATAACAACAGCTTGGTAACTTCCAAATCTGTTTGTTCGTTATCGACGACTAAAATTTTGTATGGCACTTGTTCCCCCAAGTAATCTCCAAGAGCCTAGAGCAACGGGCAAGCCAAGTGTCGTAATGGTGAGATAACCCATCGAAATTACTGAGAAGTATTTAACCCATGCCTTTTTAGAAGGCAATGTATTGAGAGCTTTTGTTCGTAAGTACGGACAGAGATTTGATTGTCGGGAGCTGTGTAATGGAAGCAACTATTTATATTTACAAAGCTTTTAGCGAAAATTTAGGCTGTTCGCAGTTACGGATGACCTGTGTAGATTTTTCATTAATACTTATATTGAGAATTTGAAGAATATTATCAAAGAATCTCATTTGCCAAATAGCCTAATTATGCCGGGGAGAAAACTTGGAAACTTGTTTTATAATATCTGCATTCGGTGATCCTGATTGCGATAAAATCTATGATGAAGTTTATGTTCCAATATGTGAGTCACTAAATTTAAAACCTGTAAGATTGGATAAAGAAAATGACGGTTCTTTAGTGATGAACCAAATTATTACATTCATCAACGATTCTGAAGTTATAATTGCCGACCTAACTCTTGCAAGGCCAAATTGTTACTTTGAAATTGGCTTTGCAATGGGAGCAAAGAAAGAATCCAGAGTTTTTTTAACATGTAGAGAAGATCATAGTTCAGGATCAAAAAACTTTAAATCGGAGGCATATAGAATCCATTTTGATGTTGCGGGCTATGACATAAATTTTTGGAAACCCGACGAAAGAGAAAAGTTTCGTCAGCAATTAGAAGACAAGATTAAAAGCCGCATGAAAAGTTGGGTTAAAACAGAAGTTACCAAAACTCCCAACTCTGAAAAGCCTAAAGATCAGAGATTTAATCAAATCGCAAATGCAGCCAATAAGGATCAAACATGATAGATTTAAACGCAGTGAAATCAAAATTACCAGGCTACTTTGAGATTATCGCTTACGCGGAAAATGAGCTAAACATAGATCCTTCAAAGCTGATTCCTGCTATGAGAACTAGTGCCATTCATTCATTTGGATGGCCTATTGGTGTCGTTCTAGAGGGAAATGATGAATACAAGCCCATTTTTACTCAAAAGGGAATACGAGCAACTATTGACTCTAAAGATGGCGCCTTGGGTCCGAGTTTTGATTTTTGGGAGCTAACTAGAAAAGGTGAATTTTATTTATTAAAAAGCCTTTTTGAAGATCGAAGAGGAAATAAATTATTTTATTTTGACGTAAGAATAAAAAGGGTTGCAGAGGCCCTTTTAAGAATTGGAAGACTCTATAATAATCTAGGACTAACCGATACAAGTTCGTTAGCTATCAAACTTTCATATGATGGATTAAAAGATCGCCAGTTAATAGCTGCTAGCTCAGATTTTTTTATTGCACTTCCTAAGAAATGTTCCATTTCAAATTTTGAATTTAAACTTCAAGCATCAGTTGGCGAACTAACTTCTAATAATTTTATAACTGATAAGACAATAGAAATATGCTCTGAACTTTTTTTGCTATTTGATGGAACTACATTGAGTGAAGACGTTTACAAAAAAATAATCTCTCAATTTTTAATGAAGATATAATCTAACTTGTCGTAACAATATCTTTGACGACTTCACTTATTAAGTGCGGTCCTCGGCGGTATTTAAGAGTTGCCAAAAACGTTTTTCTGTTTTTCATGGGTAATGTGGAAATATGAAAATTTCGAGCTGATAATTTTGATGAAAGTGGTACAATACCCACACCTAAACCAAGCTCCACAAGATCCAAAACTTTGCTGATATTTGAAACCTTAATTTGCTTATCTGAATCAGTTCCAGCCAGTGAGCGTATTTTATTTCCATTGCCACAATAAACCCAAGTTACCTGTTTAAGTTCTTTTATAGAAATTCTGCTTTTTGATATTAGAACAAGTTCCTCTTTTCCAAGAGGATAGTATTGAATCAAATCATTCGAGATTTTCTCATTCACAAAGGCGATGTCTAATTCTCCTTCCAATAGTTTCTCGAGTGCAGGAGTAGAGGTTGATTCATGGACGATAAGCCGAATGGAGTTACGTTTTAAAATCGGACTAATAGCTTCCCAAAAATGGTTGTCGATTACGCCAGCCAGCCCGCCAACACGCAATTTGTGTAGTGGCCTTTCGCCTTTTAGGAATAGAGGCTTTAGCAGTTCATAAATCTCTGTCCCTTTGCCAGTTAAAATGACTTTCCGGCTAGATCTAACAAATAGACTTTCTCCAATGGAATCTTCAAATAGCTGAATCTGTCTTGTTATAGCAGAGGGTGCAATAGAGAGATTTTTTGCTGTTTTTCCAAAATGGAGTGTTGTCGCGGCATCATAAAATGCGTGGGCATATCTTAAATCCATGATTTATTCTATTATTTAGAATGTTAAATTTCAATCATTATAATTTACAGCATATACAAAAAGCTATAGAAAGACATTCAAAAGGATTTATAATGAATAAGACTGACTACGAGAGACGATACCAAAATAAAGAGGACTACTGGGGTAATGAAATTTCAAAAATGGCTTTACGAATCCCTGAACTTTTTCCACCAAAAGCCTCTAAGCCTAAAGTTCTTGAAATTGGATGTGGCGAGGGAACAAACGCAGTGTTTTTGGCCAGAAGTGGTTATGATGTAACCTCATTTGATCTTTCAAAAACAGCAGTACAGAAAACGGCTGAACTTGCTGAAAAGCATGAGCAAAAGCTTTCGGTTTTTGTTGCAGATATAAATGAATTTACCTCCGACAAATCTTTCGATGTCGTATTTTCTTCAGGAACGCTTCAGTATTTAAAACCTGAGAATAGATGTCGGTTCATAGATCAGATTAAGCAAAAGACAAACCTCGGAGGGCTTCACGTTTTACATACTTTCGCCAATAAGTCTTATATTTCAACTGCTCCTGACGCCGAGGCGAACGAATTTCTTTGGACTACCGGAGAATTACTTTCGCTGTATCAGGACTGGCGAATCGAAACTTTTTTAGAAGAAATTAAAAAATGTAATTCTGGGGGCATTCCCCATGAACATTCTCACAATCGAATTTGGGCTAAAAAAATATAACCGAAAGGACAAATATGTTTAAAATGCAAAACTTAGCATTGATATTATTTCTACCGCAAGCTTCTCATGCAGGATTCAAATTTTTAGAAGGATTACCTAATGATCCAAGAATAAATATCCAGCAAGCTATTGAAGAAAAATGCGATGTGAATTCAAAGGATGTCATTCAAATGCTTCATCGTGAAACTGATTGCTTATCTGATGATCGCTGGTGTGATAACAATGGTGTGGATGTATTTAAGGTAATCAGCAAGAATGCCAAGGACGCCGGAATTACGATTGTTGTAAGCTATAAAGAAGAAAATGTGCCCTTTACGATTGACCATGTCTTTTCTAATGACGTTTTACTTTGCCGTTAAATCATTCGGCTGTGAACAATCGCCACTAATTTAAAAATTTGGTTGCTGACCGCTGTAGCGTACAATGATATTTTATTCCTTTTGAGGTCTCCGATGTATAGAAATGAAAAGCAGATATTGGAAAACATTTTTCGCCTGACGTTAGCACCGAAACCTCATTTTGAGTTTGGTCAGTTTTTGATTTTAGATGAGATGACTTGTCTTATTCATGCAGGCAAGGAAGCTCTGTTCGAGTCTTTGGAGAAAATGGTTCGTGAAAAACTCCAAGGGCGAACTCTAGATTATATTGTTTTTTCTCATGTCGAAGCGGATGAATCAGGTGCCGTAAATCAGTGGCTTGAAACTTACCCAGACGCACAGGTCGTCTGTAATAAAGTTGCAAATATAAACCTAGAAGACTTTTTGATTCGTCCGGCGCAAATCTTAAAGGACGGCGAGATCCTTAATCTAGGTAAAAGAGCACTTCAGCTTATTAACACTCCTCACTTTCCACATAACTGGGATGCTCATATGTGGTTTGAGACAACCGATAAAATTTTGTTCAGTTCTGACTTCTGCTGCCAAGGTGGAAATTGCGAACCCGTTATTGAAGAGGACATTAGTTCATCAATAATTGAATTTTATGTAAAGGGAGGATTCATCCCTTATGGCAAAACTACAAACGAATCAGTACGACGTCTTATAGATTTACCAATCAAGATAATTGCTCCTATGCACGGTTCGGTGATTGTCGGTGATGTTTGTAAGACTATCTTAAAAACAGTACAGACTGATTTAAACGAACGGTCATAAATCATGCCTTAAAGTCTTATTTTTTAAAACGGGGCGTCCGTATCTGCGAACGCCCTTTATTAGAACTATAGATCCTCATTTTTTGTAATATCAATTATCTGTTCCGCAATTTCATTTATCAGCATCGAAAACCCATACTGAACATTATCGAAGTCTGTTGGTAGAACATGGTCAGGATCTTGAGTTTCAATAAAATGACCCAAACATCGAAGCTTGTATGCAAGCAACCGAAGCTTTTCAAAATCAACCTTACTCACTTGCTACCGCCACTCCCAACAAGCTGTTGGTTCAGCCACCTAAAGCTCATGCCACCGTGCTGATGGGCTCTGACAGCTTCAAGACCAACAATGCCAGTAGCTTCAACCAAAGTTCCAGCGGCACCCAGAGCAATGGCTACGAAAATTAAACTTCTGATAAATTGAACGACTCCCATCATAAAAACCTCCTATGTGTTGAGGCTCTTGATCGTCGAAAGTCCGTGAGTGGTTATCTAAATTGAATTTCAGAGGGAAAATTAGCGATTTTAGGTTTTAAAAACCTGTCATCAACTTGTCATCATTCTGTCATCAAGTTCTGAAATCTGCGGAAATTTCATATCATTTCACGGGTTCAGTCTCTTTTTGGTTTGTGTGTTTTCAAGTATTTAGAACATTTGGATTTTTGACTATGACCTACAAAGAACCAAATCTTCCGAAGAAAAAATTGGGGTGACCGACGGGGCTTGAACCCGCGACCCTGGGAATCACAATCCCATGCTCTACCAACTGAGCTACGGCCACCACTAGACTCTTGATAACAAGA
>JAYWEQ010000046.1:0-6025 GCA_043779185.1 Pseudobdellovibrionaceae bacterium | reverse complement strand
AATTTCAATTTCTGAAAAATCGATGATTGATGCGGCTTATCCACGCCGTTGAGATTTGAATCTGTCGTCTCAAAATTTGCTTATTGGCGGAATTGGATGGGGTGGCAGGACTCGAACCTGCGAATGACAGAATCAAAATCTGTTGTCTTACCAACTTGACGACACCCCAATGGAATCAGAGATCGAAATTAAGGAATTTCGCGACCGAGGGCAAGCGATTCAGACGTGAAGTTATGGCGCGTCACGACGAGGCGCCCCTTCAAAAGGTGCTTATTTTTTAATCTTCGCTGCGGGATCCAGGTGCTTTTTGCCTCTGAAGAGGCTCTTCGGGTTCGCCGTTTTCACGCTGCAAATTTTCATAGGCTTCAAAAACCATGTCCTCGATCAAAGCGCGGGTTTCTTGGTTTAAGGGATGGGCTATATCGCGGAACTGCCCGTCTTTACGTTTCTTGCTGGGCATAGCGACGAACAGACCGGTCGGGCCTTGAATAATCTTCAGATCCCGAACCACGAAGCAATCGTCTATGGTGATGGATATATAAGCTTTTAGCCGCTCTTCATTGACGGGGAAGACTTTGACCTCGGTGATTTTCAATTTGCCTCCCGCAAGATGCCGTAACGCTTCTTTCTTACTAGTTTCCCTCATCTTTCAGGGCTGCCCAAGAAATACGCGTCCGGCGCCTCAATTTGAAACAAAGTCCGCTAGAACTATCTTCAACTGAGACAATCTAATCTATGTTTTCGGTGAATTTTTAAAATTGAAATCCAAGCTGAAATTTTAGAAATGAAAACCTTGGAAAGTATTTCACGTATTTAAATCCAGATTCTAGATCGCTAGCGTCACTTGAACTGTTTGTCCCATTCAGCAAATCTGATTGGCTGCGAGTCACGATCAAGGGCTGAGCGTAAGTTAGCCAGTCAAAGCCCAAGCAGAACCGATCTGCAATCACCCATCGATTTCCGAGGCCGATCGTCGCGCCCAAAGTTTCTAAGGCCAGCAGGTCGATACTTTGTCCACCGGTGGCGCGATTTAAGATCGCGCTTCCAACGTGGGCTTCGAAGCGATTAAAATGAAGGCCGTAAAAAAAGTTGAATGAACTGGTCGTCCAGTAATTTCTTCGGACAAAGGTCAATCGATCCTCTGTGACAGCCCCAAACTTTTCTAGGGGGCCTGGCAGCCCAACAGAGCCCCTCAGATATTCAATCTCGTAAGAGTTGTGCAGTTCACGCTGCCAACCGAAAAAAAGACCCAATTTATTGGGAATCACAAAATCAAACGGCGAATATTCCAGTCCCGTATAATAAGAATGAGCCCGTGGAATTCGCGGCGGCGCCGGAGTCTCTGGCGGAGCCGGCCTGGGCGTCCCAGGAGTCGCCGTCATGCTTGGGTCTAAAGGCATAATATCATTTCTAGGTAGGTCGGAAGGGTCCTCTTTCCGAATCTGCACATGACGTTGTTTTTTTATGGGCTGCACCTTAGGTAAATCAATCGGCGTCGAGGCTTGAGCCAAAAGCCAACAAGGAAAGAAAATAATCATCGCTTTTAAAATATATTTTTTCATATCTTCAATCTTTCATCAAATAAATTAAGGCAGCCGCTTCCAAACTAACACCATATTCTCATCAGCCAGTGGAACAGTCAGATACAATTGATCCTTTTCATACTTAAAGGGCGAATAGCTTTCATGACCCACCTGAAAATCTGGATCAGCACTGCAATCGGTACGATTTTTTGGGTTGGCCCAAGTGACCCGCTGATACAGCTGCTGTTTCTGATGATTATAAGACCAAAGCGCCACTCGTTCACAAAACCCTTCTTCATCGGTGCGATGGAAAGACAGAGCATTATATGGAGCCTCTTGAAAATTAAAAGTCATCACTAGTTTTGGATTCAAAGGATCCATCAATTCACCCTTGTAGATCATTTTATAAAATAACCAATGTCCTGTCAGTTCAGATCCATCATTAGAAGCCCTCACTTCCAAACTGAAAGAGAACAAAAAAAACATCAGCGAAAAAAACTTTAGAATCACTTCGTATCCCAACCTCTCTCGATTAAAACATTTGAAACTTTTAACTGCTCTGGCCCTTCAAAAGTCAATTCGGCCTGTTTTAATAATTCCCTATTAAAAGATTTAAAACTGCTCTGTGGATTCAAATTTTGTAAAGTTTTAAAAGCCAGCATCAGGCCTTTGCCTAACCCTAACTTTTGATTTAATTCCCACAAAAGCGAGCTCACGATCACACTGTCGCCATAAAGTCCGCCTGTTATTTCAGAATACTTCTTCATCAAATCAATTCTTCTTTTAAATGGCGCCGGTAAATAGGAAGCCTCACCCAGCACAGGATTATCCAGGATCGAAGCTGCAAAATAATCTGCAAAGGCCTCATTGATAGAGCCACCTTGGCCTTGAAAAGGAAGATGGGCTAACATATCAATCACAAAATGAGCGCTTTCGTGGGTGACGATCGATGGGTCCCAGGGAATTTTGCTATAGATCATATCATCGCCCATTCCTAACCGAACGTGACCTTGATAATAAAAAGCCGTATTGGTTTTTTCGGGCGCGCCAACATTGATTTGTAAATCTAAAGCATCAAAATATTGGATGCTAAAAGTTTTTTCAAACCAGCCTAATGTCTTCTGAGATAAATAAAAAGATTGCACTTGATCAAAGCGATTGTCATTTGTTCCGAATTGAAGTGGCTCGCCACTCACATGAATTTTTGTATTATCAGCCGAGCTGACCTTAAGAATCTTTGACATCAACCCGTCGCCATAAGAAAGATTTTGCAAATAGACTTGGATCAGGTCTCCGTGCTTTGGACCCTTGGGGTAAACCCAGGCCGGCGTGACAGCCATCTGGGATCCCAACTGCGTTTTCGAGAGGCGCTTCAGATCATAAGAAAAAATATCCTGCCAAAGTTCACCGTTCGATTCAAAATAATTCAAAAACCAACGAGGGACTAAAGCACTGTCCTCTGAAACAAGCTTTAAATTAAAACTTTGAATATCCTTTTTGGCAAGATCCTGATTTTTTGCCATCAGATCTTTTAGAATGGAAAGTTTATTCTTTCGGGCTAGGCCCCATCGGGCCTTGTGAAACGTCGAAATATTTTTTGTTTGATAATGAGCTTGAACCCGCACCAATTGGCCGTTCGGATCATTTATTTTTTTAAGGTAAGATCCCTCGACTTCGAAGCCATCGAGGGACTGCTTTTGAATTTCAACTTTACCATATTTAGAATTTACACTTGAAATCGCGTCACCTTGAATATTTTCCACTTCAGAGCTTAAGGGCGTGCCAGAGTTTGCAGTCCAGTCGACCGTCGTCAATGGAAGGGAATGTTTTGCACACGAGGTGATCATAAAAAATAAGATCAAGAATATTTTCATGATTCGTTCCTTGAAAGCACTTTATTCAATAACAACTTTTTTCTCAAGATAGGTTCCATCGCTATTTAAAAAACGAAGCGTGTGCTCACCATGAGAAAATTTTCCTAAGCGAATTTCTTTGTTGAAGGGAATAAGAACCATCAGACACATCCCCTGTTTCACCGTTGCCATTGCTTTGATTTCATGAACAGTGTCGGACGGAGATTTAACCTCAGCCCCTTTCCAACGATAACAACCATTAGGAAATATTCCGCTAGCCACAACATAAACTTCCGAATTAATATCAAAGCCCCCAGGAACAAAGGCCTCGTTAATCGCAACCATGACATCTCGCTCATCCGGCGCCTGCCCGGCGTCGGCAAAAGCTAAATTCAAGCCACCAGATGTAATTATCAATATTGTCATCAAGAACGTTTTCATAGGCATCTCCCTTGCGCTGATCTCTCCGCAGACATGCGATTGAGTTTGTCCTCTTAGAACAGCAACGACAGTGCCAAATTAAAAAAGGGTCCTAATCAATGAGGACCCTTTTGGAAAACTTAGAATGGTTTGCGGGATTATTTACCCGTGGTAAAATTCCCCTAATTTGCGGCGCGCGCTAATTGACGAGTCCAGTTGTTGATTTTATCAAGCACCGTCATTTTGGTTTGTGCAAACTGAACACCATAATTCTTGTTCTCTTCGCTCCAGACGATTCGACCTTCAACTTCGACAAGGTCTTTTCCATCAGGGCTTGAAATTTTCATGGTGACGCTATGCCCTTTTTCCAAGGCTTCATCAGCATTAAAGCTTAAACCACCCAATGAAATCGTCTGCATTTGGCCCGTCAATTCGCGGTCACCTAACATCACTTTGACGGATGAACTCATACGAAATCGATCGTAGCGTCTTCGGGACTGAGGACTTAATTGGCGCAAAGCAAACCATAGCATCACTGGTAGAAATAAAAATATCGCAAGCCAGCTCATATTTGAAAATGAGCCTCCGCCAGGACCTAATGTTTCTATGGCGCCCAACAAGCCACAACCGGCCGCCTTGTCAACTGATGACGAATCACTGGCAACACTTCGATCAGCTTTAAACGATGGGACATAATTCGGCTGACTGGCAGCAGTGAAACTTTGCCCTTTCGCTGCAGTGATAAAACTGAGCGAATCAATTCTTCCGCTCGTTCCTACCTTGCCATTCAATTGCGACACTCGTGTCGCGGAACTTAATATTAAGCCTTTAATTTGGTATCCCGAAAGTTGGGGGGCTTCACGCAAGGACAGGGCTGCGGCGCCAGCCACAAAGGGGGCTGCCATCGAAGTGCCTGACATCAAGCCATAAGTTCCGCCAGGAATTGTACTGTAAATCAAAACTCCGGGACTGCTGACTGGAACAGTCGCCACTCCGAAATTCGAGAAGCTGGCCAGATAATCATAATCATTGGAAGCTGCCACCGACAGGTTGCTGGGCACATCATAGTTGGCTGGATACATGTCTGATGTGTCATTATTACGAGTGTAGTTTCCAGCCGCTGTCACGACGAGCACTCCGTGCGCGTAGGCGTAAGTGATCGCCTCATGCAAAGCGCGGGAGTAGGAACTTCCACCCCAAGAACAATTAATAACTCGAGCGCCATTATTAATTGCATAGTACATCGCCGTAATAGCATTCGATGTCGACCCACTGCCGGTTGAATCTAAAAATTTAAGCGGCATAATTTGAATTTTTGCAAGATCCAAGGGTGGTGCTTTTAAAATATCCATTGTTGCACCAAGAACGATCCCTCCCACATGGGTGCCATGTCCCTGATCATCAAAAAAATTGGCTGAGTTATTAATAAAATTCCAACCATGCACGTCATCCACATAGCCATTAAAATCGTCATCGATCCCGTTGCCAGGAATTTCTTGGGGGTTTGACCAAACAGCTCTGGACTGAGTAAAAACAGTGTGAGAGGAATCAAGCCCCGTGTCGATGATCGCAACGATGGGTCTGTTGTTAGCCGTGTACGGAAGCGAGGCGACCCACGCTTCCGTGGTATGAACGTTAGCTCCGGATTGATCGTAAACTCCTGCCGTCTGGGCAGAAACAGCTTGATCCGTTAATCCACTGGGTCGCTCCACACCTTCACGCGGAACTGACGACAAAATGACTCCGGGATTTTCTTCGGTGGCAGGATGAAGAACAAAGTTAGGTTCAACGTATTCAACTTCAGGGTCACTCTTTAAGGCTTCAACGCTGACCGAATCTTGGGGATCAAATTTCAAATGAAAAGAATGACCTTCACTGAAGGCGCCTTTTAACTGCGCCTTTCCTTGAATTTTATTATGAACATGCAGGGATGTAGTTCCGCGGCGAAATTTAACAATATATTCGCCAGGCACCACTTCAGGGTCCTGAGCGAACGCGATCAGCGAAAACATAAACGAAGATAAAAAAACCAATCTCGCTCGTTGATTCAAGGACAACTCCTGGATGATATCTTATCGGACCAAGGTCGGGATTCTTAAGGAAAATGTTCGAGTTATCAAAGTTGAACGTTTTGGATGATCCCGGCGCCTCAGGGTGATACACTTTTAGCATGCAAAATATTCGACAGATTTTTTTTCGTGGACTTATCACTTTGCTGCCCATCGCTTT
>JAYWEQ010000045.1:0-19200 GCA_043779185.1 Pseudobdellovibrionaceae bacterium | reverse complement strand
ACGATGACAGCCGCGAACCAAGAAAGCTTCACCTGGGGCGATGGAAAAAACTTTGTCCTTTTTGCCGGCCCCGATATCATTGAAGATGAAGGAATGGTTTTAGAGGTCGGAAAAGAAATTCAACGAGTCACAAAACTTTTGGGCATCCCTTGGATTTTAAAGTGCTCGTTTGATAAGGCCAACCGCCAAAGCGCCAAAAGCTTCCGTGGACCAGGTGCCGGAAATGCCCTTAAATCTTTGGATAAAATTAAATCTAAAGTAGGCTGTGCCCTCCTGACAGATATCCACGAAACAATTCAAGTGGCACCCACAGCCGAAGTGGCTGACGTTCTGCAAATTCCCGCTTTTCTATCAAGGCAGACGGATTTATTGGTTGAAGCGGCTCAAACCGGAAAAGTTCTGCATATTAAAAAAGGTCAATTCCTAGCCCCATGGGATATGAAATCAATTGCTCAAAAAGCCGTCGATGCCGGCAATAATAAGCTTTTATTATGTGAGCGCGGAACCACCTTCGGCTACAACCGGCTGATCAACGACATGACGGGCTTAGTGGAAATGCGAAAACTTGGTTTTCCTGTGATTATGGATTGCACCCATTCCACACAACTGCCTGGCGCTAGCGGAGACTCCAGCGGCGGCCGACGAGAAATGGTTCCTGTGCTGGCTCGCGCGGCGATGGCTGTCGGCATTGATGGAATTTTTCTTGAGACTCATCCCAATCCCGATGCAGCCCTTTGCGATGGCCCGACCTCACTTCCCTTGAAAGATCTTGAGGGACTTTTGCGTACTTTACAAAAAATTGGCGCGATTCATTTGCAGTCATGATCAGTCGCCATAAGGATAAATTAATTCAAAGTTTTAAAATCCTTTTCGCCGTAGGCCTGATTTATTGGCTATGGAACAGCGGGAAGCTCGATTTTACATCTCTTAAATATTTCTTAGCTCCACAATGGGCTTTTTTAGGCCTCAGTCTTCTGGGAATTAATTTATTGATCGGCAGCGAGCGCTGGCGCCTGTTATTAAAAACTCAAGATCGCCCCGCCACTTCTTTTTCGGCTTTAAAACTCAGCCTGATTGGCATGTTCTTTAACTACGCGATGCCCGGTGGCGTTGGCGGGGACGTTGTAAAAGCCTACTATTTTCATAAAGATCACGCCAACTCGAAGATCATTTCAGTCACCAGCGTTCTGATGGATCGAATCCTGGGGTTATATGCCATGCTTCTGATGGGTGTGATCATCATGATTTATGATCGCGAACATGTTTCGACGATTCCCCAGCTGCACTCGTTGTTTTATATCGTTTCTTTAATCACAGCGATCGCAAGCCTTGGACTTTTTCTGGTTTTTTCCGACAAGGTTCATCAAGCGGGGCATTTACAAAAATTAATTCAAAAGCTTCCTATGGCTGAGCGAATCCAGCGGCTCTACAATTCCTTTTATCAATATGGCAAATCTCCTTCCGATCTGATCAAGGTGATCCTCTTAAGCTGGCTCGGACAAGTCTTTTCAATTTTTTTCCTCATCCTGGCTGGCACTCTGTCAGGGGCTACGGCTCCTTGGGCCACCTATTTCCTTGTTGCCCCATTAGGCTTTATTGCCATCGGTCTTCCTCTTACCCCAGCTGGTGTGGGCATCGGTCAGGCCGCATTCTATGTTCTCTTTAACCTTTATCTTGGCAATGTTTCGACACTGGGTCCAACCATCATCACGGCTTTTCAAGTCGGTCAACTAGGATGGGGTCTCTGTGGAGCCCTGATTTACTTGCGACGTCGTCAGCCTCTTAAAGCGGCCGATTATGCCGAAATCCAAACCAGCCAAACTTGACCCAACAAGCACCTTCAAATAATTCGTTGATAACGGCGCCCAGCCTTACTAAAGTTTAAGAATATCACTGCGAGGTAAAAATGACTCTCTTGTTAAAGCAGATTTTCGCTTTTTTTCAGCTTCTGAATTCCGACACAGGCCGAGATCAATTGGCCGCCGGCCTTGCCTGCGGAATTATTCTAGGTTTTGCACCTTTTTTTTCACTGCAAACAATCCTCGTTCTAATTCTGGTTTTTTTCTTTAGAATTCAACTGGGGGCCGCCTTCTTATCCGCTTTCTTTTTTAAATTTGTCGCCTACGCTTTTGATCCAATTGCTGACATTTTAGGAAGAAATATTTTAGAAACCGAAGCCTTGCGCCCTATTTTTGTAAAAATCTATAACATGCCTATTCTTCCCTTCACCCGATTCAATGATTCGATTGTCATGGGGTCGCTAGTGATCTCGGTGATCTTAACAATCCCAGGGTTCTTTATTTTCCGTCACCTTGTTGAGCGCTACCGAATCGTCGTAGTCGCCCGCATCCGAGAAACAAAAATCTGGAAGGCCATGGCCGCTTCAAAATTTTATAATTGGTATGCCTCTTACGAAAAGCTTTACCGGTAAAGGATTTACATCATGTCAGACAGCCAAACACCAACTCCTGCACCCATCAAAAAAAATAAGCCCAAAGGCCCTCTTCGAACAGAAGCTGTGCTGCCTTTCACAATCATTATTTTACTAGTGATGATTTACTTTAAACTTTTCTTCGATTCAAATCTTCGAAAGGGGCTTGAATTTGCGGGCTACAAAGTGACCGGCGCAGAAGTCGATATCGCTGAACTTCAAACAAGCTTTTTCAAAGCCAGCATCCGCATCCAAGGAATCGAAGTGACTGATGCCATGAAGCCAAGTCACAACTCCGTCAGCATCGGTGACGTTCGTTTCGGGATGTTATGGGATGCCATTTTACGAGGGAAAGTGGTCATCAAAGAAGTGGTCGTTGAAAAAATCGAATTCGGAAAGCCCCGAAAATCTCCAGGCAAAGTAAAACCTCCTGAACCTGTTGTCGTGAATGAAGATGATGGGAAACCCAGTGCTCTCCAAAAAGAAGCCGAAAAGGTCAAAGACAAAGCGCTCTCAGCCACAGAATCAAAATACAATAATAATGTTCTAGGTGATGTGGCTAATATGCTCGGCGGAACAGATTCAAAAGTTCAGATGGATAAAGTCGAAGGCAGTCTTCTTTCCAAAGACATGGCGACAAAATTAAATGCTGACATGAAACTTAAATCTCAGGCCTGGCAAGACCGTTTGAAAAAGCTGCCGCAAGCGAAGGATTTCCAAGCTCTTAGCGACCGCGCTGCAAAAGTTAAAACCAAGGACTTTAAGTCTGTCGACGAATTGCAATCATCCTTAAAAGAATTTGACAGCATTTTTAAAGAGGCTGACGCTAAAACCAAAGAAATTCAAGCCGCCAATTCGGACTTAAATCAAGATTTGCAAACCAGCCAAAAACAAATCAAAGATTTAGAAGAGCAAATCAACAAAGACGCAAAAAATTTAGAATCGCATTTCAAAATTCCAAAAATCGATCCAAAGTCATTGTCGCAAGCTTTATTTCGTCAATATCTAGATCCCTATTTGGCCAAATTTAATCACTATAAAAATTTAGCCAACAAATATGTCCCACCGAATTTGATGAAGAAAAAAAATAAAGAAGAAGTCGACGTTTCTATGCAGCCCCATCCTCGTGAAAAAGGCGTTGTCTATGAATTCGGTCGCACCAACTCTTACCCTGCTTTTTGGATCCAACATGTGGGTGTCAGCTCGCAAGCTGGAATGTCTCCGTATTCAGGAAATATCAAAGGTGAAATCAATGATATCACCACAAATCAAGCTCTGATTGGAAAGCCCACAGTCGCACTTTTTGCTGGCGACTTTCCCTCGGCGCAACTGAGCGGCTTAGACTCAAAACTTGTGATCGATAACCGCCAAGAAAATAGCAAGATCACTTTTGATTTCGGCCTGGGATCCTTCCCGATCGAAGCCCGCGCGCTGGTCAACTCTGAGGAAGTGAATATTGCTTTTAATAAGGCCTCTGGCCAATTGAAACTGCACAGTGAACTTGAAGCACTTCGAAATTTTAAAATGAACTTAGACAATAAATTTTCCCAAGTTCAATACGATATAAAAGCTAAAAATTCGACAGTCGAAGAGGTCTTAAAAACAGTTTTCGCAGGAATCCCTATTGTCACTCTGGAAGCCGAGGGCCATGGCGAATTGCCTTCCCTGTCTTTAAGCGTGAATTCCAATTTAGGAACTGAGCTTTCAAAGGGAATCGAGAAACAAATCCAAGCCAAGATCAACGAAGCTCGCGAAAAAATTCAAAAGTACGTGAACGAACAAGTCGGCGCCCAAAAAGCCCAAATCGAAGCTCTGTACAATCAGATCAAGGGACAAGTGGAAAAGGAATTAAAGAAGCTTCAAGACCAAGCTGATGCTCAGAAAAAGGTCGTCCAGAATAAAACCGATGCTGCTAAAAAAGATGGCGAAAATCAAGGCAAAAAGAAAGTCGAAGATACCGTGAAGAATGCTGCCGAAGAACTAAAAAAGAAAATGGGCTGGTAAGACTCAAGGTTTTTAAATTGCAGATACGAAGACTAATAAATCTTTTCTATTTCAGGCGGATCTATTGATAAAACATCAACAATACCTAGGGTTACCCTTGTATAGTAATGAAGATATTCTGAACCGCTATAAATCCTGAATCGTTCACCCGTATAAATCCCACCTTTTTCGGCAGCAAAAGATTCATCAAGCCGCTGAAACGTCAGCGGCTGGAAAAAACGAATGATAACCCGCTTTGACGGATCCCAAACCACTGGGTAAGCCTCGCCTAAATTGATTTTTCCTACAATGAGGTCTTCAGGTGGCTCTTTTTTTCCACCAATGAGATAAATTTCAAGAACCTGATTGGCTTTGTATTCTAACCTCTCAAGAAACCAGGTCTCTACCCAATTAAATTTATAATGATGCTCGACTGGGTTGCTCTCCTTTTTCATCATTTATATCTCACTTTGATTTTAGCTAGGCAGCTACTTCACCAAGGCTGTGACTATAAACCATGCTCGGAAGATGAATTTCGATGGTGTCATAGTTAAATTTAAGCTTTGGAATTTTCGTACTGCGATTATCACCTGTATCTTCCAAAACAATAAAGCCCGCACCCGCCAAGCTGTCACAATCCTTTTTTACGTTTGCAAAGTCCCGGTCTACAAGCTTCGCCAATTGATACACAGATTTGGGTTTTAGGTTGTGAATAGCCGCTAAAATCATGTACTTTTGCTCACTCATAAGCTTCTGATAAACGGCTACTGAAGCAAAAATCAAAACATCAGATGGCTGAATGAGCCTCTTTTTGCTCTTGATAACTTCTTTAAGTTCATTTCTGGTGCGGCCTTTAAAATCCTCCCAGGATTCGAACGTTATTTTCAAAGTTTTACTTTTCATTTTTTACGATCCTTTCAGCCTCATTAATAAATTCTACAAAAGCTTCATAAAAATCTTTTGTATTTAAGACGATGCGGGTTGCTTTATCTTCCGGCAACCCAGTGTGGATATGGAATCCAAAAGGTGCATGGTTATCAATAAGTAGTCTTGCGTGATTTCTTTCCATATCTATCAGTACAAATCGGGCTTTAATGCCCTCCGGGTATTTTTCTGTCGGTTTAACCTCATAAACTTTGAGCTCTACTCGAAAGTTCTCTGCAAGTTGAAATGACTGGTCCCATATAATCTTTGCATCACCCATATGTTATTACATAATATAGGTTGATGTAGCATATATTGACAAGGGAAAATTCAATAGACTTAAGCGATTGACGCTCGAACGTTGAGGGCTGTTCGGTATTACAATTAAACTTTACCCGCTTTGAATACCTATCTAAGGATGACACGATCTTAAAACTTAGACAGATCAATATTTACCGCCAACTCAAACCTCTGAATTTACAAATTCAAGGTGCTTTAATGAGTTCTTTAAAATAGCTGACACTTTCCTGATGATCCCAGCGAACGCTACCGACCACTTTTTTAACAAGCTTCCCATCCCGACCGACAATAAAAGTCTCGGGCAATCGTTCAATACCGAAATTTTTAACAAGCGACTTATCCTGATCCCATAATAAAGTGATATGTGCCCCCTGCAACCCCGGAAATGACTTCAGAAAGGACATAATTTCAGCCTTATCGCTATCGCCAGAGATCGCAATGAGCTCAACCTGCCCATCCAGTTGCTTCACCAGCGACATTAACGAGGGCACCTCTTCGACACAGGGCTCACACCAAGAAGCCCAAAAATTAACGATCAGAATTTTTCCCTTAAAAGCTGAAATATCAAACTCTTTGCCAGTTAAATCCGGAGCTTTGATTTGGGGGATGCCACTGGCTCGCATTTGTTCAACCAAATCGATGCTAGGGGCCGCTTCTTCAGATTTTGGTTTGTAGAGGAACGCAAAAAAAATGCCTGCAAGGATAGCCCCTGCTAATAAAACACCAAACAATGCTTTTAAGTGAGCCGACACAGGAAGTCCCTCTCAGATAAATATTATTAGAACAGCCTTAAAAATAATGAGGCCCGCGAGTTGTAGCAAGCGGGCCTAACATTAAACATTCATGCAGCTTCCAGTAAAAAAACAGATTACATTTTTGCTCTTGCCGCACTGGCCGCACGAGATTTTTTCTGAATCTGCGAAACATTTTTCTTATGTTTAGCAGCCGCTCGCGCTGTCACTTTACGTGCCTTAGCGTCTTCTTTTTTCTTAGCGGCTTCATCTTTCTTGCTCAGATTATCTTTTTTCTCAAAATCATAATCTACGAATTCCAAGAAAGCCATTTCAGCAGTGTCACCAGGTCTTCGTCCGATTTTGATCACGCGAGTGTAACCACCCGGACGAGCTTCAAATCGCTTCGAAATATCAGTGATGATCGTGTTAACAGCTGCTTCATTAGGAAGGCGAGACATCAATAGTCTACGTGTAGCGACGTCGCCTTTCTTTCCAAGTGTGATGGCTTTTTCAATTTGACGACGAACTTCTTTAGCGCGAAGAACGGTCGTTTTAATACGACCGTGTTCAACCAAAGAAATCATCATACCTCTAAGCAAAGCTTTTCGAGGCCCGAAAGCGCGTGAAAAATATTGTGTACTTCTTCTATGCGAACTCATAAGCGACCTCTATTATTGATGTTCTCTTTTTTGTGGAGGAATGTTTGGATCCCATCCTGGAGGTGGCCAACCGTCGATCTTCATTCCAAGACCGAGTCCCATCTCTGACAGAATCTCTTTAATTTCATTCAATGATTTTCGACCAAAGTTTTTTGTCTTCAGCATTTCCGCTTCAGAACGAGTCACTAATTCACCAATGTAGCGAATGTTAGCGTTCTTCAGACAGTTTGCTGATCGAACTGAAAGCTCAAGATCGTCCACAGAGCGATAAAGATTATCATTCAACTTCGGAGAAGATGAATCCTTTTTTTCCTCTGCAGGCTCCATCGCTTCGTCGAAGGTCAAGAAAATCTGCAATTGTTCTTTCATAATTTTAGAAGCCAAAGCCACCGCTTCGTCAGGCTTCAAAGAACCATCAGTCCAAACTTCCAGCGCCAAAGCATCATAGTCAGTTCTTTGACCAACACGAGCGCTTGAAACACTGTAGTTCACTTTACGGATCGGGCTGTAAAGCGCATCGATACCGATAAAGCCGATAGGTAATTCTTCTTCACGGATTTCTGTCGGCATATAACCACGACCGAAAGTCACCATGACTTCAGCATTAAAATTGCCATTCGCACCCAAAGTAGCAATGTGCTGCTCAGGATTTAAAACTTCAATTTTATCACTTGTCTGAATGTCCGCAGCCGTCACTTTTCCTGGACCTTTTTTATTAATTTTTAATAACAAAGGCTCAGAAGTGTACTGGCGAAATCGAACTTCTTTAAGATTTAAAATAATATCAGTCACGTCCTCAAGAACATCGGGGATCGTGGTGAACTCATGGAGAACGCCTTCAAACTTTACAGCTGAAGCCGCAGATCCCATCATCGAACTCAAAAGAATACGACGAAGTGAGTTTCCGATTGTAACGCCAAAACCTTTTTCAAGGGGACGTACAATGATCTTTGCATAATCTTCTCGAAGAGATTCACGATCGATTTCAAAACCCTTAGGCTTGATCATCTCTCTCCAAAACTTATAATAGTGTTCTTGCATGCTCATATTCCCCCAGGAATTATCGTGAATAGTATTCTACAATCATATTCTCTTCGGTCGGCACAGTAATCTCTTCGCGAGTTGGAAGATCTTTGACTGTTCCTTTAAAACCACCGTGATCAGCTTCTAACCAAGCAGGAACTGAACGTCTTGCCACGGCTTGAATCGCTGATTGAACACGGATGTGCTCACGGCTTTTCGTTGCCACTTCAACAACATCTCCCTTAGCAACAAGGATTGATGGAATGTTGGCGCGCTTTCCGTTAAGTAACACGTGATTATGCTTAACAAGTTGACGAGCTTCGCGACGAGAATTCGCGTAACCCAAAGAATAAATCACGTTGTCTAAACGCATTTCCAGAAACTTTAACAAAGCAGTTCCCGTCAACTCACGAGAGCGACTGGCTTCTTTAAAATATCTACGAAATTGCTTTTCAGAAAGACCGTACCATCGCTTTGTCTTCTGCTTTTCACGCAATTGAAGTGCGAATTCAGAAAACTTCAGTCGAGACTGCCCGTGCTGACCCGGAGGGTAAGGACGACGTTCAACAGAACATTTGTCTGTGTAACAACGATCACCCTTTAAAAAGAGCTTCGTGTTTTCACGACGACAGAGCTTACAAACGCTATTAGCTACACAACTCACAAATATCTCCTCTTAGATTCTTCGACGTTTCGGTGGACGACAGCCATTGTGTGGCACTGGTGTTACATCTTTCAGGGACAAAATTCGAATCCCTGCTGACGCCAATGCCCGAATGGCAGGCTCACGACCTGCACCAGGTCCTTTTAAATAAACGTCCACAGACTTCATACCTGCTTCAAGAGCCTTCTTTGCTGCGTCTTCGGCCGCGACTTGCGCTGCGAAAGGAGTGCCTTTACGGCTGCCCTTAAAACCCAGATGACCTGCAGAGGACCAAGCCACTGTACCCCCGTTCGGATCTGTCATCGTGATGATGACATTTCCAAAGCCAGCTTGGATATAGCAATTGCCCTGTGGGACATTTCGTTTTGTTTTTTTCTTCGGTGCTGCTGACGCAGCTTTTTTTTGTTCGGTAGTCATTGAGCCAGCTCCAGTTATACGGCTTTTTTCTTATTAGCCACGGTTTTCTTAGGTCCTTTACGAGTGCGTGCATTTGAACGCGTATTTTGTCCGCGAACAGGAAGACCTTTTCTATGACGAATTCCACGATAACAGTTCAGATCCATCAATCGCTTGATTGAAAGACTGACTTCACGACGGAGATCACCTTCAACTTTGAAGTGTTGCTCGACGTAAGAACGCATTTTAGCAATCATTTCGTCAGACAAACCATCAGTTCTAAGAGTCGTTGGAATTCCTGCGAATTCACAAATTTCTTTAGAACGAGAACGGCCGACACCGTAAATGTACGTCAATGCCACTTCGACTCGTTTGTTTCTGGGTAAGTCAATCCCCAATAGACGTGCCATGTACTAGCCCTGCCTTTGCTTGTGTTTAGGATTTTCGCAAATCACGCGAATGACCCCGCGACGTTTAATCACTTTACATTTGTTACAAATTTTTCCAACTGACGGTCGTACTTTCATACTCCAACACCCATCTCGAAACTGAAATTTTAAAGTCTTAAATAAGCACGGAAAACTAACATTGTCACAGATCGAAGTCTAGGATTAATACAAAATCCAAGTTAACTAATCAACTTCTTTATTTCTGCGAAAACTTCAGCTTCCCCTCGGTTGCCATCTACGACCGTTAATTTCCCAGCTTTCCTGTAAAAGTCCTTAAGTGGACTGGTAAATTCTTCATATGTTTTCAGCCTATTCCCAATGACATCGGCCTTATCATCATTCCTTTGATAAACTTCCCCACCGCACGAGTCACAAATCCCATCCTTTTTTGAAGGCTTGGACTGAATATGAAAAACTGTTCCGCAGTTTTTACACACCCGGCGACCCGTTAACCGCTCTGTCAAAATCTGCTTGGGAACCTCAAGGAATATCGCCTTTTCGATTCGCAGATTCATGGTTCCCATCAAGTTCTCTAACGCCTCGGCCTGAGCTACCGTGCGGGGAAATCCATCCAAGATAAAATTCTTGGTGCCTTTACTTAAAACTTCCTGAACCATCCCAATAACAATGGCGTCAGGTACTAACTCTCCTCGATCCATAAAAGCTTGAGCCTTCTGTCCAAGCTCAGTTTTATTCTTGATCGCTGCCCTGAATAGATCCCCTGTCGAAATCTGACTCATCCCCAGCTGATCAATTAATAGCTTCGATTGAGTCCCTTTTCCCGCCCCAGGCGCCCCAAAGAGGATCATGTTCAAAACTGAACCCTCCGACTGCGGACTTTAGCTCCCTTGGTCAGATTCTTATATTGGTCAGAGACCATATGCTGCTGAATATGCTGTGCTGTATCAATCGCAACACCAACAAGAATCAACAAACTAGTTCCACCGAAATAAAATGGCACATCAAATTGATTTGCTAATAATCCCGGCATAATACAAATCACTGAAAGATAAATACAACCCATCACGTTAACGCGATCTAAAATTTTTTGAACAAAGTCAGCTGTGCTTTTACCAGCCCGGACGCCAGGGACAAAAGCTCCTGATTTTTTCAAGTTTTCAGCCACATCATTGGGATTAAAAACAATTTCAGTGTAGAAAAACGAGAAGAAAACAATCAATGCAATAAACAAAATATTAAAAATAACACCATTTGGATTCAAAGACTCTTGGAAGGATCGCAACCAAGGAACATTCACAAACTGAGTTATCGTCGCAGGAAACATTAAAAGCGAACTTGCAAAAATCGGAGGAATCACACCCGAAAAGTTAATTTTAATCGGCAAATAACTTTGCGGCGTCGCCATCGACTGCATTCCCGCTTGTGCTCGTTGAGAATACTGAATGGTGATTCTTCGTTGCGCGGTCTCCATATAAATCACCGCTGCAATAATCAAAACCATGAAAATCAAAAGCAATAAAAGAACGGCTGATTTCATTTGCCCATTAGCCGTTAATTCTAAAAGCTGCCCTGCGCCCTTTGGAACAGACGCGGCGATACCTGTAAAGATAATTAAAGACGACCCGTTCACTCCAATTCCGCGCTCAGTGATCTGCTCACCCAACCACATGACAAAGCAAGTTCCCGCTGTCAAAGTGATCACCGTCATCAACTTAAATGGCAAAAAGCCAACATAAGCTGCAGTCACCATCTGTTGAGTTCCTTCATGAGGGGACATCAACCAACTGCTAATTCCATAACCCTGGATAATCGCTAAGCCAATGGTCGCGTAGCGCGTGTACTGATTAATTTTTTTACGACCGTGCTCACCCTCTTTTTTCAGCTGCTCAAGATAAGGAACAGCGGAAGTCAGAAGACTGAAAATAATCGAAGCCGAAATATAAGGCATGATACCTAAAGCAAAAATACTAAATTGCGCCAGGGCTCCACCAGTGAAAGTGTTGAACAAACCAAAAATTCCACGATTTTGAGATTCAAAAAAGCCAAGAACCGCAGCGCCATTCACTCCGGGAGTCGGAATATGAACACCAATTCGATAAATAGCTAGCATCCCTAAAGTGAAGAGAATCTTTTTTCTTAAATCGGCATTCTTAGCTAAGCTGTTGACAGTCGCCACGATGTTGTAACCTCTTATTTAATAATTTCGACGGATCCACCAGCAGCTTCAATGGCCTTTTTAGCAGCCTCTGAAACCTTATGTGCTTTTACTTTAAGAGCAATTTTTAGCTCACCTTGAGCCAGAATTTTTAATTTAATACCAGAAATGAAACCATGGGCTTTCATTGTCTCTGGATTTACTTCACCTTTGAAGTCGACCAGTTTGCCAATGTTGACGATTTCAAAATTATTCGCAAATGCTGCGTTCGTGAAACCAAACTTTGGAAGACGACGATGTAAAGGAGTTTGTCCACCCTCAAATCCCCGACGGATGCTTCCACCTGAACGTTGAGTTTGACCTTTTCCACCCTTACCGGAGTAACCGCCCAAACCAGAACCGATTCCGCGACCAACTCTTTTTCGATAATGTGTAGAACCCTTAGTTGGGCTCAGTTCAGCTAAAAGACTCATAATTACCCCTTAACCTCAACATTGATTAAATGTTGAACCTTCAAAATTTGTCCGCGCATCGCAGGACTGTCTTTCACTTCATTGGTTGAATGAGGCTTACGCAGACCCAAGCAACGAACAGTGTCTTTTTGGTCTTGAGTGCAACCAATCAGTGATCTTTTCAATGTGACTTTAAATACCTT
Source organism: Pseudobdellovibrionaceae bacterium (assembly GCA_043779185.1). Lineage (GTDB taxonomy): Bacteria > Bdellovibrionota > Bdellovibrionia > Bdellovibrionales > Bdellovibrionaceae > JAYWDA01. Next base: position 6,866 of record JAYWEQ010000045.1, on the reverse strand, counting down.
AGCCATAAACTATCCCTAACCTTGCTCTTGATTTTTAAGCTGCTTAAGTTGCCTTAAGCCATCCAACGTTGCTCTAACGGCATTGTGAGGATTCCGAGTACCAACACATTTCGTCAAAATATCTTTTACACCAACAGACTCTAGAACTGCTCGAACCGCTCCACCAGCAATAACGCCAGTGCCGGGAGCCGCAGGCTTCATAATAACTTTAGCAGCACCAAATTTACCGATGACCTCATGGGGAATCGTTCGATTTTCTTTAAGAGAGATATTCGTAAGACCTTTCTTAGCTGCGCGACTTGCTTTACCGATAGCCTCGGGAACTTCGCCAGCTTTTCCAGATCCAAATCCGACCTGTCCTACTTTATCGCCAAGAACTACGAGAGCTGCAAAGGAGAAACGACGTCCACCTTTAACAACTTTTGTTACGCGATTGATCGCAACAACTCTCTCTTCTAATTCGGAATTAGCTTTCTCCACAGAGTCTCCTTAAAAATTTAAACCAGCTTCACGAGCGCCATCAGCCAAAGCTTGAACACGACCATGATAGATATAACCATTACGATCAAAAACAACGTTTTTGATATTCTTAGACAAAGCTGCTTTCGCAATCCCTTGTCCCACAGACTTCGCTTGATCTTTGCCCTTGGCTTTTGCTTCAACAGTCAGGGAAGAAACTGAAACCAATGTTTGCCCATTCACATCATTGATGACCTGAGCGTAAATATGTTTGCCACTGCGGAAGACACAAAGGCGAGGACGAACATCAGTGCCTTTAACAGTCTTACGAATACGAATCTTCTTTTTCAGACGATTCGCCTGTCTGGCAGCTGTGTGTTTTCCCATTTTTAACTTCATCATAAATCACCTCACTTTGCGGCTGCCTGCGCAGCCCACTCCTCGAATTACTTGAACAAACTATTTACTAGCAGACTTACCAGCTTTGCGGCGAATATGTTCACCGGCATAACGAACACCTTTACCTAAATAAGGCTCAGGTGGACGGAAAGACCGAATCTTTGCAGCGACTTGTCCAACCAACTCCCGATTTGCACCAATGATGCTAACGGCAGTTTGCTTCTCAACTTTAATTTCTATTCCATCTGGAATATCGAAAATAATCGAATGGCTGTAGCCCAAAGAGAGTTCCAGCTTTTTACCAGCAACGCTAGCCCTGTAACCAACTCCGTGCAACTCAAGACCTTTTGTAAAGCCTTTAGAAACACCGGTCACCGCGTTCTGAATCAATGCACGATAAAGACCATGCAAAGATCGCACTTCTTTTGTTTCACTGCCACGAACCAAAGTGATTTTTTTTCCTTCAATTTCAGCCTTCACAGTTGGCAGCATTTTCACAGTCATCTGTGCTTTTGCACCCTTAACCAACACTTCGTTAGCAGCGTTGACTGAAACTTGGACTTTATCATCAAAAAATACTGGCGCTCTACCGACTCGAGACATATTTTACCTACCAAACTGTAACTAGAAGCTCGCCACCAAGTTTTTTCTCGGTAGCGGTACGACCACTGATGATTCCCTGACTGGTGCTAAGGATTGCAAAACCCAAACCCGAGCGAATCACAGGAACATTATCATTCTTAATATAAAGACGACGACCAGGACGGCTGATACGTTTGATATCAGAAATCGCATGATGACCTTCTTCATCGTATTTTAAGTAAACTCGCATAATTCCTTGTTTAGAATCTTTTGCGACTTTGAAACTTCGAATATAGCCTTCATCAACCAAAATTTGAGCAATACCAGCACGTACTTTAGACGCCGGAACATCAACTTTTTCAGCTTTTACTTTTCCGCCATTGCGGATCACAGTTATAAATTCAGCAATTTTATCCATAGTTCCCTCTTACCAGCTGGCCTTAGTTACGCCCGGAAGTTTTCCATCCAAAGCTAGTTTACGAAAGGCCATTCTTGAAAGACCAAATTTTTTGTAGTTACCACGAGGACGACCCGTTAACTGACAACGATTGATCACTCGATTAGGAGATGTATCACGAGGCAGCTTTTCTAATTTCAAACGAGCGATCGCTTTTTCTTCGTCAGACGCTTTCACGTTCACGGCTTTATTGCGCAGCTCTGTGCGGTACTTATAATAGCGACCGGCTTTTTCCTTACGCTCATTATTTTTTACGATAGATGAAAGTTTAGCCATCTTATCTTGTCTCCTACTTTCTGAATGGCATGCCCAATGCTTCAAGCAAGGCCTTACCATCAGAGTCAGTGTTTGCAGTTGTACAAATTGTAATATTCATTCCACGAGTTTTTTCAACTTTATCAAAGTTGATTTCTGGAAACACGATTTGCTCTTTCAAGCCCATATTGTAGTTTCCACGACCATCAAACCCTTTGCTTGGCAAACCCCGGAAGTCACGCACGCGAGGCAGAGCGAGAGAATTTAAGCGATCCAAAAAAGACCACATTTTCTCACGTCGTAAAGTGACGCGAACACCTAATGGAATGCCTTCTCTTAACTTAAAGTTAGAGATCGCTTTTTTTGCTTTCGTGATGACAGCCTTTTGACCAGTGATTGATGAAATTTCATCAACAACTTGGTTCAAAACTTTTGGATTTTGAACAGCCTCACTAGAACAAACACTGATCACGATTTTTTCCAGTCTTGGGACTTCCATTGGATTTTTCTTAGCCAATGACTTCATCAGATCCGGAGCAATTTCTTTTTGATATCTATCTTGCAAACGATTCACGGTCGACCTCTCACAGTACTTCTGGAGCCAAAGAAACAATTTTCACAAACTGTTTTGCTCTGAGCTCACGAGCCACGGGACCAAAAATACGGGTCCCGATGGGTTCTTTTGCAGCGTTGATTAAAACCGCTGAGTTATCATCAAATCTAATATAAGAGCCATCTGGACGACGTAATTTGTGAACGGTACGAACAACGACCGCCTTAGCCACATCACCTTTTTTTACTTTAGCATTCGGAAGTGCTTCTTTGATTGAAACGATAATAATATCGCCGATCGAAGCAAATCTTCGTTTAGAGCCACCAAGAACCTTGATGCACATCACTTCTTTTGCACCAGAGTTATCAGCCACATTGAGCCGAGTCTGCATTTGAATCATAGCACCCTCACCTAGGCCTTAGCCGCTTCAACAACTTCGCCCAGAGCCCAACGTTTTGTCTTGCTCAACGGACGAGTTTCGTAAATTTTTACTTTATCACCGGTTTTAGCCACATTTTTTTCATCATGGGCTTTAAAAACAGATGATCGACGAAGATATTTTCCGTATTTCGCATGGCGAACCATACGGTAAACTAAAACGGAAATGGTTTTATCCATTTTGTCGCTGACCACTTCGCCAACAACTTCAATTTTTCTTCCTCGGCCTTTTTCTTGCGTTTCCATACCTTACCTCTACCGAACGATCTGCTTAATAATCGCTGTGTTAATTCGAGCAATGTCTTTACGAAGATTGCGGATTTCAATGGGATTACCCAGTTGTCCCATTGAATTTTTAATCTTAGCTTCGAAAAGCTCTTGGCTAAGATTAGCTCTCTTCTTTTTCAATTCTGCGACGGATAAATCTTTAATTTCAGTAAATTTCATAACTACTCCCGAACCAAGAAACGAGTCTTAAATGGCAGTTTGTGAGCCGCACGAGTGAAAGCCTCTAAAGCCTGTTCGCGAGTCACACCATTCATTTCAAAAAGAATTCTTCCTGGCAATACACGGGCGACCCAAAATTCTGGATTACCCTTACCGCTACCCATACGAGTCTCAGCTGGTTTTTTTGTCACTGGCGTATCTGGATAAACTCGAACCCAGATTTTGCCACCACGTTTAATGCTTCTTGAAATCGCGATACGACCTGCTTCTAATTGACGAGCGGTCAAACGACCTTCTTCAATCGCCTGCAAAGCGAATTCGCCAAAATCTAAATTACTTCCTCGGCGAGCAAACCCTGTTGCTCGGCCAACGAATTGTTTTCTGTGCTTTACGCGCTTAGGACTTAACACGGCCAGCCTCCTCAACCTCGCGGGCAGACATGACATCGCCTTTGTAGATCCATACTTTCAAACCGATAATTCCATACGCCGTTTGAGCTTCGGCTGTTCCGTAATCGATATCAGCGCGAAGAGTGTGCAAAGGAACGCTCTTTTCATTGTACCACTCGGAACGGGCAATCTCAGCTCCATCTAATCGGCCAGAGACGCGAACTTTAATCCCGCGAACTCCACCCTTGATCGCAGCAGCAATCGCTTTTTTCAAAGCCCGACGCCAAGAGATCCGTTTTTCTAACTGCATGGCTATGCTCTCAGCAACGAGCTGGGCATCCATATCTGGCTTACGAACTTCCTGAATGCTCAAGAAAACTTCGTTTGTAGGAGCTTGCTTTTGAACGTCTGCTTTCAGAGCGTCAATGCCAGTTCCTTTTTTACCAATCACAACACCAGGGCGAGCTGTAGAAATAATCACTTTCACTTTTTTGTGAGCGCGCTCAATTTCAATCTTTGCAACACCTGCATGCTTTAATTTGTCTTTCAAATATTTACGCAGCTTTATATCTTCATGCAAATTATCAAAGTACTGCTGACCTTTAGCGTACCAACGAGAATCCCATGTTCTGATCACTCCAACCCTGAAGCCAACCGGATTTACTTTTTGTCCCACGCTTATCTCTCCTCGAGTACGACGTTGATGTGGCTGGTCTGTTTCTTAACACCGAACGCACGACCTTGAGCGCGAGGGCGGAAACGTTTCAACACTGGACCCTTATCGACATAAATTGTTTTTACGAACAACTTGTCGATATCCATAGTTTTTTTGAAATCAGCATTTGCAACAGCTGATTCAATTAATTTTTTAATCATCTCTGCTGACTTTTTATTTAAAAAAGTCAGAGTCTTAATGGCATCACTCACATCTTTGCCGCGGACTAGATCCGCTACAAGACGGGCTTTTTGAGCTCCGACTCTGGCATATTTGAGACTTGCTACTGCTTCCATCTCTTACCTCTTACTTCTTAGCGGCCGCTGGAGCTGCTGGGGCCGAAGCCTTTTTCTCTGCGTGACCATGAAATGTTCTTGTCGGAGCAAACTCACCCAATTTGTGACCAATCATATTTTCAGTCACGTACACAGGGACTGGCTTTCGTCCGTTATGAACAGCGAATGTCAGGCCTACGAAATCAGGCGTAATCGTTGAACGTCGCGACCATGTTTTGATCACCTTTTTATCATTTTTCTCGAGGGCCGTTTCGACTTTTTTCACCAAGTGATGATCGATAAACGGGCCTTTTTTAACTGACCTTGCCACTGTTCACTCCTACTTACGACGCTTAATAATGCTAGAGTCTGTACGTTTATTATGTCTTGTTTTAAAGCCCTTACATGGCTGTCCCCAAGGAGTAACAGGGTGATGACCCTTACCAACACCTTCACCACCACCCAAAGGATGGTCGACAGGATTCATAGCCATACCACGAACTCCCGGACGAATACCACGCCAACGAGATCGACCGGCCTTACCCAAGGAAATATTTTCGTTATCTGTATTACCTACTTGGCCAATAGAGGCCTTGCAGACTGATAAAACTTTTTTAACTTCGCCTGATGGCATGCGAACTTGGCAGTACTGCCCATCCTTAGAAACAAGAACAGCAGCAGCCCCAGCTCCGCGAGCACATTGAGCGCCTTTTCCAGGACGCAATTCAACATTGTGAATCGTCGTTCCCATCGGAATAGCAGCTAAAGACAGCGAATTTCCAGGCTTAATATCAGCTTTGTCGCTAGAAACAACAGAGTCTCCAACATTCAAACCAACGGGAGCCAAGATATAGGCTTTCACGCCATCAATATAAGATATAAGAGCAATTCGGCAAGTTCTGTTGGGATCGTACTCGATCGCTATAACTTTTGCCGGCACTTCTAATTTTGTTCGTTTGAAATCAACCAAACGGTAGCGACGCTTGTGTCGTCCACCGATGTGTCTCATTGTAATAGCACCCGTATTGTTACGAGCCGACGAACGAATCAGAGGGGTTGTTAATGATTTCTCAGGAGAAGTTTTAGTGACTTCCGCGAAATCAAAACCCGTCATTCCGCGACGGCCATCTGAACGTGGGTTAAATGTTCTAATCCCCATTTTACACTCCCTCAAATAAGGCAATCTTCTCGCCAGCTTTAAGAGTTACAAGAGCTTTTTTCCAATAAGGAGCTTTTGTAAGACCAAATTTTGTTTGCTTCCGATGACCACGGCTGTTCATTGTGCGAACAGTGGCCACTTTAACTTTAAAACTTTTCTCAACGGCCAGTCTGATATCGTCTTTTGAAGCTTCTTTAACCACTTCAAAAACGTAAACACCACCGGCATTGTGAATTGTATTTTTCTCTGTGATCAGAGGTCTTTTTATAATTTGTTTCATCGTACATTCTCCAATGAACAACGCTCGACGATTTTTTCTACAGACTCTTTAGTAATAACAGCAGCGTTAAACTTAAGAAGGTCATATACGTTCAAACCCTCAACACCAAAGTAACGGTAGTTGCGCATATTCTTAGAGGCGCGACCGAACTTTTCGTTGATTGTAGAATCAATCAAAATAGCTTTATTCAAACCAAAACCAGCCAAACGCTTGCTGAGCTCGCCTGTCTTACCTTCTTTAGAGTCCATGCTGTCGATGACATACAAGCGACCCTCTTTATTTAAATGAGAAAGCGCCATGCAAAGACCTAAGCGACGTAATTTTTTAGGCAATTGGAAAGCATAACTGCGTGGAAGTGGACCAAATGTAGTTCCTCCTCCAGGCATTAAAGGAGAACGAGTCGAACCCTGACGGGCATTTCCTGTTCCTTTTTGCTTGAATGGCTTCTTACCACCACC
>JAYWEQ010000044.1:0-3023 GCA_043779185.1 Pseudobdellovibrionaceae bacterium | reverse complement strand
TATTGCGGCTTAGAAAGTGATTCTTTATGGCCAACAAATGGGACGCGCCCGAAATTAAAGGCCGCAAGAGGACGTCTCACGGCTGGGATTCAAGTCTTTAATCAATTACTACTGGAGCCCCAAGTTTTACGTACTTGGTAACTCTGGGGTCGTTATCGATGACATCTTGGCTTTGCTCACCAGTTACGTTGTGGATTCCATATTTTTCAAAGGTAGCATGCTTTGGCAAAAGAGCTGAATAGACGCCGAAGCCCATCCCCTTGTCGTCTCGCTGAGTACGGTCAAAGAGATCCTGAGAAATTCCTAAGCCAGAAAAAAAAGCTTTTTCATGCGGCAATACTTCATTGATATAGTAGTTATAAAAATCGGTCGCTTGTTGTTCCGAAAAACCATTTTGTTTCATTTGATTAATCAGCCCCTCTTTGCCAATAGAATTGACAAGCGCAGTCATGTTGCCATGATAGCCAACGATACCTCGATTAAGAATTTTATTTCGGCCCGCCGTGAATATGTAATTCGCACAAGATGACATGCAAATTCCTTGAACCTCGACATCGATATCAGCTTTCGCAATAAGCCCGCCGATAGCTAAGCCTACCTCCGCGTCACCACCGCCAGAATCCACGATTATTTTTGTTATATCCGAGCTAAAGACCTGCTTAAATTTGTCGAACTCGGAACTCTCAATGGGGCCCTTAAACGACAGGGTGTTGTTAGTAACCACAGTCCATTCGCCACCGTAAGCAATCGCCAAATAGAAATAGCAGATTAAAGAGCAAACCAATTTCATGCTGCCTCCCGATTAGAAGGCAGTTCTATCACGGTCCGGAGGCAGTCCAAACGTTTTTTATCTTGATAGACTAATATTTTCAAAACCAATGGTTTGTTCATCGTTGCTGAAGCCGCTCGATGGCGGCCTTCAATAAAACAAGATTGCTTCCGTCCTTTGGCCATCCAACCACTTTTTCAACAAAAATACCGTCTTGAAAAAAATAAAATTGTGGCGTTGAACTCAAATCTAAAGGCGGAAGCGGTGTAGTTCTTAAAACAGGTAAGTGGTGAAAAGGACTATTTTCATTCCACTCGTGCACGGCTTTAATTTCTGATTTGACACGATTCTCAGAAATCGGGGATACGAAAATCCCATTCTTTTTAAAATATTCCTCAATTTCAGGGGGAAAATCCCGGAAAGCTTGGGAGCTGAATCCGCAGTCCGGGTGTGATATCATCACCATTTTTTTTCCGGCCATATACTGTGGTTTGATTTCATGCTCAGATAATAGAGTTTCGCCATGCTTAGATTCAATGGCGCAGGAGAATAAATTTAAACTTAGTAGTATTGCGTAAGCTAGAGTTTTCAACATCCACAATTAGAACTAGCACCCTTATCAGTGCTAGTCAGTATTCAAATCCCAAGTCGCATATATGCGTTACTGCCTAAGGATGGATAATAGCCGAATCTAAGTGAAGCTTCAAAAGGTCCGCTCATCTGGACATGGCCCCAGCCGACCCTGAAAAAGGACTCCTCATACCACAGGCTCTTCGGTTTTATGAATCAATAGCGGTCTTTTAAGAGCAGCTCAGGCGGAGCCAAACATTCTCTGCCCCTAAGATATTGGGTTAGGATTTACAGGTGAAACTGTTGCGTCCAAATTCTTAATTTCAAAAAATTCAGAAAGTATTTTTGAGCGGTTTATTTTTTTCGGAGCTGCGGTCAATATTGCGAGTCTTCAAAAGCAATCAGGATATCGAGCCACGCGGTAAGGCGAGACCGCTTACTGGCAAGCCTCTATGACCCATAAAAAAACAGGCCGAGTTTTACTCATCCTGAAGTGTATCGAATGATTCTGTTTTAAAAGCTATTTTAGCCGTCGAGATTCAAGTGGTTAATTGGCGTTCCATACAGTTAAGTCACTTTTAAATTGAAAAACTTTGTGGCCATATGGATTTTTATGAGCGAACTCCGCAAAAATCCCTGCCGAGCCATCGTTATTCTCTTTAACAATAAGTTTTCTGATAATGACATGTGCGCTCCAATCAGAACCCCCTGAAAGCTCAATTTCTGTTGGAGAAATATGTCCAATTTTGTTGCCGTCTCTATCTAAAACATCAGTCCCAACTTGTTGAAACATGAAGCTGTGCGATCCGAACCATCCCACAGCACAACCGCGCCCAGCTTCAATTTTAAACCACCCATTGTTTAGTCGATCTATTCGAAGATATCCACCATCGTAATGGAATGTAGAAGGCTTATTTAGATCATAAGAACAAAGCAATTTCCCGTCGACAGTCAATTCGGACTTTTGACTCCAGACAGTTCCTACTAGTTCTGCTCTGACGTTAATGGAAAATAAGATTAATGATATGAATAGAGTTTTGAACATGCACTTTCCCCTTTGATTGTGTTGAGGATAACCATAGCGACAGCGGAAATAATTGTAAAGAAACCAAATCCCAAGTCGCATATATGCGTTACTGCCCTAGGATGGATAACAGCCGAATTTAAACTAAGCTTCAAAATATCCGCTCATCTGGACATGGCCTCTGTACGCTCTGATAAAAGGACGCACCTAAGTCCATGCTCTTAGTTTTTTTGAATCAATAGCGACCTTTTTAGGGCAGCTCAGCGTGGGCCAAACATCCTATAGCGGCAAGATATCGAGTTAAGATTTAAAGGTGAAATTATTGCCGCCAAATTTTTAATTTCAAAAAATTCAGAAAGTATTTTTTAGCGGTTTATGTTTTTCAGAGCTGCGGTCAATATTGCGAGTCTTCAAAAGCAAGCGGGATATGGTTGCCACGGTGAAGGTAAAATCAATGGCTCGCAAGCCCAAGTGACTCATAAAAAAACAAGCCGAGATTTTACTCAGCCTGAAGTGTATCGATTGATTCTGTTTTAAAAGCGATTCTGGTCGTCGAGATTCAAGTGGTTTTATTCAGTGTATGGACGAAATTTTCCACTTAACTCAAATACTACAGGTTTATGGAAGACTTGATCCGTGTGGGAATCGGTGAATTTCACA
>JAYWEQ010000043.1:0-13674 GCA_043779185.1 Pseudobdellovibrionaceae bacterium | reverse complement strand
GAGGATAGGCAGTTCAAAGGCCGAATCGTTCAAGTCTAACATCTAGGTTAGCCTTCATTGTTGTTAAAATTGTGTGATTGGAATGGGTCTTTGGCAACGTATTTCACTGATTTTTGAGAATTGCTGCGTGTCTTTGATTTACTGAGGGTGTTTTTGAAGATTTTGAATACACGAATCCGTTGCAGCTTGAATTCTTAGTCTGCCGACTGATTAAAATTGTCGAAATTCATCTCGAAGTTCTGTTGAGCGAGAAAAAAACATTCAACTCCTTTCAGGTATTCGAGTGTTGTTAGCGGAAGATTCCACTGACAATCAACTTCTTGTGCGATTGGTGCTCACAAAACAAGGAGCAACCGTTGATATTGCAAAAAATGGCGTTGAGGCCTTGAAGATGGGAATGAACGGCAACTATGACATTGTTTTAATGGACATCCAAATGCCAGAAATGGATGGCTATGAAGCGACCCGCGCACTTCGCGAAGCCGGGTTTAAGAAACCAATTGTCGCACTGACTGCGCATGCCATGCCGGAAGAGCGTGCACGGACACTTGCGGCTGGATGCGATGGGCATATGACGAAACCGTTGAACCAAACTGAGCTGATTGAAATTATCAAACGCCTAACCAGTTTTGGTAAAAATCAGGCTGAGCCGCGACGGGATCATTAGTCGCACCTCTAATTTACGCTAGAGGAAACCAAAGGATCAAATTAAGGATCGCTTTGCTGGCTCGGTCACTTTTGCGATCCTTCACTAATTCTTTAAAATACTGAGCCACATTATGCTCCCGATGAAACTTTTTATTTTAAAAAACAAGTGTTAAAAATTTGCCTACCCAACCTAACCCGGTCCAGAATTCAAATCCAAAGTCGCGTATATGGTTTACGAACTTAGAATTCTTATAAGACCTCTCAATTGGCAGGTAATATAAACTGTTAATGATCTCTACCCAATTTTCCAACTGGTTAGAATCGTTTTATTTTCTTTTGATATCTCTCTTTTGATTTAAGACTTAGCTCGAGCTCAAAGAAAAATGCATCACCACTTTTTGAGATGCCAACACCATCGGAGATGGTTTCATCGCCAAAAGCATCTCTTATATCTTTTCGCATTTGAATTGATCTCTCGAAAACCCAACTAGTTATCTTTCCCACGTCCTCAAGCTTTAGTCTGCAATCAATTAGCATCCGATCATGTTCGAATTGTCTAAAATCGATTGCTGCCATTGGTCTTGAAAGATCCTCTCTGTACAAAAGATTCTTAGCTAAAAGATAACCTTTTGGACCTGAAAGAAGAATACTTTCTCCTGTCAAAAAGTTCCTTTTTGGCTTTAAGAAATCTAATTGTTTAAGTTTAGAAATTCGCTCCATGGCCTATCGGTCGCTTACACTTTGGTCGCCACCGTAAGTAGTTTTAAAAAACTATTAATTCGGATTAGAACCCGAAGGTCGTAGGTTCAAATCCTGCTCCCGATACAAATTATAACTTGACAATCAGGGGCCTTAAAAGATCTTTTCCGTGACGCGCCTACAGCCTAACAAAACTGGATTTCTACTTTTAGACTGGCTTGCTAAAAGTGTCCTCACTTGACTGAAGCTGTCGCTTTGACGACGGGTCACTTTCCAAAACATTAAACTTTAGCTGCTCTGCGAGTGCCGGCAAAAGCGTTAAGCTCAAAACGAGTGATGTTATTAAGCCTCCAAGAATCATAACGGCAAAAGGTTTTGCGGTTTCGGATCCGATTCCATGTGAAAAGGAAGCCGGGATGAGACCAATAATTGCGACGGCATTGGAAATTATAATGCTTCGCCCTTTTTCTAAAATCGCTTTCCCGGTTTGTCGATGTATTCGCCATTCGGAAAGATACATCATTCCAGTCAGTGCCGTGACGCCAATTAGGACGATGCCTCCCGCCGCTGCGGAAATGCTAAAATTAAGCCCAAAGAGACGAAGCGCGATAAGTCCTCCTAAGGCTGCAAATGGAATTTCCCAGAGAAGAGTTCCTACCATTTTCCAATCTTTAAACCATGACATCAGAAGAACAATAATCGCTAGTAAACATAATGGAACGACGATCAGAAGCTGGTTACCCGCACGTTGGGCGTTTTCAAAAGATCCAGACCAGGCTAAGCGGTAGTGCTCTGGCAACTTCAAATTTTCTTTAAGACGAAGATTCGCATCCCTCACAAATTCTACGACGGATCGATTACGAACAGAACATTTCACGGCAATTCGACGCTCACCGGTTTCTCGATAAATATGGCCAACCCCTTCAGAAAGTTCATGAGACGAAACCTCACTCAGAGGAATCTTAAGACCCTCGGCGCTAAACACCGGCAAGGTGGAAAGTAAATCTGCACTTGGTTCCTCAGGAAGATTTGGTTTAACGATGATCGGAATCGCTCGGCCAAGTTCATCAATCATTTTTCCGGCTAGTTTTCCCATGACACTTGTTTCGATGACATCTTCGGTATCTGCCACACGAAGTCCATAATGGGCTAAAACTTCTCGGTTCATTTGAAAACGCATTTCAGGTTGCCCAAGGAGTGACTCGACTCCCACATCATCAACACCAGGAACTGTGCGAAGGATCTTACCAATTTGATCTCCCAGAGACTGGAGAGTTTCAATTTTCGGCCCGAAAACTTTCACGACAAGCTCGCCTTTGACGCCACTGATAGCTTCATCGACATTATCTTTAATCGGCTGGGAAAAGTTAAAATCGACACCATCAATGTCAGAAAGCTTTGATTGAGCGACCGCTGTGAGACCTTCGATGGTGCTTGCCGTTTTCCATTCATCGGGAGGTTTCATAGTGACAAGAATTTCTGAATTATCAAAACCGTTCACGTCAGTTCCGTCATCGGGACGACCCGTCTGCGAAACGACGTCAACCACATCTGGAATCTCCATCAAGCGCCGTCGAATTTTTGATGCTAAATCCGTAGCCGCTTCGATTGAAATTGTTGAGGGTGCGGTGGCTCGAATATAGAGTGAACCTTCGTTGAGTTGAGGCAAAAACTCTCGGCCCAGACCCCATGTCGAAATAAAAATAAGGATTATTAGAGAGAGACCGACTTTGATACCAAGTTGTGGAATCAGCGAAATCTTTGCAACCAAACGACGACACATTTCTAGAATACGATCGAAAATTCGATCCATGCGACTCAACTCGAGACGGCCTGGCGGGCACCACCGCGCGCCCAAGGGGATAAATATAAAAGTTCCGATTTGTCCACCAAGAAGGGCTGCTAGTAATGTTACACCAAGGGGACGAAAGATACGCCCTTCGACTCGCTGAAGACTTAAAATGGGAATAAAGGCAATCAGCAGAATCAAAGCACAAAGAAGCGCTGGCCCCATGACATCTGAAAAAGTTCGACCTTCATTTTCTGGATCCCGTAATTCTTTTTGGGCCAGAGCTAGAATCACTGCCTCTGCTGCAAAGATGGCTGTCTCAATAATAATTCCAAAATCCACAGCTCCTAGCGAAATCAAATTTGGCGGTAAACCAAATAATCTCAAGACAATAAAGACCATCAAGAGTGAAAATGGAATGATTGTAGCCACAGATAAAACGATCGGCCAGTAAGGAAGCCCGAGACCAAATAGTAAAAACAAACTGACAAGCAGGACACCTACCACGACATTGTGGAAAACCGTATGGCTGCTTCGAGAAATTAGATCTGTGCGATCGTAGTAAGGCTCTATCCGAACGGTGGCCGGCAGCACTTCGTTATTTAATTTTTCGATGAGCGCACGGATTTGTTGGCAAGTTTGCAGACTGTCTGCACCTTGCCGAAGCAGAATAATTCCCTCAACAACATCATCGGCCTCATTGCGACCAACAATCCCAAGCCGTGGTCTATGCCCGAAACCCACATGACCAATATCTCTCACGTGAATCGGAACTCCTTTTTGGGTCATGACGACGGCAGCTTCCAAGTTCTCCGGCTTTTCATACATTCCTAGCGAGCGAACGATGTATCCCTCTTCGCCATGAGAAAGAAATGCACCGCCCGCATTAGCGTGATTCTGCCCCAAAGCCTGGGCGACATTTGTGGCGCTTAAGTTCAAAGACTTCATTCGTGGAACATCCAGTTTGATCTCTAGCGTTCGGATTGGACCTCCGAAACTGACAACATCGGCAACTCCAGGAATACTTTTAAACGCCCTTTCTAGCGTCCAGTCTTGAGTTAATCGAAGTTCATCCACAGATGTGGATCCGCTTAAGGTGTAGCGAAAGATTTCGCCCACGGGTGTTGAGTCCGGTGAAAGAGTTGGCTTAACCCCATCTGGAAGGTCGGCATCATTTAATCTTTGAGAAACATCAAGACGGGCTTGGCGACCAATTACATTGTCATCAAAAGTGAGGGTGATGACACTTAAACCAAAAATCGAGGTGGATCTTTGGTTGATGAGGCCGGGAAGTCCATTGGTTGCAATTTCCAAAGGAATTGTGACTTGCCTTTCAACTTCTTCAGAAGCTTTACCAGGAAATTGAGTGATGATCTGAACCTGCGTATTTGTGAATTCTGGAAAAGCTTCAATCTCGCTTTTGGTCACCATCCAAAGACCAAAAGCAAGAAACGCAACAAGCCCAAAGGCAAAAAGAAGGGATTGATTTTTTTGAAATGAAATCCAGCCACTGACAATTCCCCGCAAGGTCATGGCAAATTCTCCGTCAAAAGTTTTCGAACTAGAAATAGTGCACCTTTTGTCAACACCATGTCGCCAGTTTTCAACGCCTTCTCACTGTTAGGTCGAATCGTAGCTAAGGATTCATTCTCGCTTAAAATTTCGATTTGTACCGGGCGAGGAGTTTTTTCGTCTCCGGCAATGACGAAGCGTTTGTTCCGATAAAAAACAAGGGCCGTCGTAGGAACCGTAAGAGTTTTTTCAGAACCTCCGGTATATACTTCGGCAGTAACCAAGGCCTCAAGACCAATCGCTGCAGGAAGCGACACACCGGTAACCCGGGCCTTTGAAGTTCGTGTCGTCGGATCAATCGTTGGAACCACATCTTGGATTGCACCTTTGAATTCTTGTCCGGGATTTGAAGCAAAGTGCAGTGTGACTTTTTGACCGGTATGAACGATCGACTGACTTTTTTCAGGGATATCTAATTCTACGGTCAATCGCTTTGTATTCAGAATCGAACCAAGAACATCGCCGATGACAAAAGCCGCTCCCGACTCGAGGTTTCGCTTAATTAAAATACCTTCGTGACTAGCAATAACGAGACAATTTTCTCCGTCGAGTTTAAGTCCTAATTGGTGTTCTCTTTTTTTAACGCCCTCGATAAGATCGGTGATATTCTTCGCGTTGGCGACACGTCGTTCTTCTTGTAAAGAATAGCATTCTGAACTGCTGACAGCGTAAAGGGTTGTTCCTTCAGAGACATGTTCCCCTTCTCGACGAAGTAAGCTTAAGACACGACCTGTAACTCGAGCAGATTCAATATTCAGGGCTCCGTCTTGAGGAACGACCCGCCCGGATACAGCTCGACCGCTTAGATTTTCTGAAGTTCCCACAGAAGCCCAGTCCTTTTCTGCAGCGTTGACCTGGACAAGCAATAAGGTAAGGAAAAAAAATAAAACTTTTGCAATCATGGAGTGTTTCCCTTTGTAACAGCAGTTGTTTCGCATTGGTTGAGGCAGCGAAGTCGGGCAAGGATCAAGCCCGATCGAAGTTGAATATCCTGGATCCGAAGGTCGTTCATTGTTTTTCGTGAGAGCACGAGTTCCGCATAACCAAGTTTTCCAGCCCTATAGGCTGAAGCCGTGCTTTCAACAAGCGCTTCCGCAAGGGCAAGATCTGTATTGCGAAGTTCAGCAAGACGTTTATGATTTCGACGAAACTCTCTTGACGCCTCTTCGACGTCCGAATCTGCTGTCGCTTGCTGAATTTCGGCCGCGTTGCGATCTGATCTTGCCTGCGCTTTAACTCTTTGAAATTCGACCGACTCTTTTGTAAAAAAGAAAAGTGGAATAGTCAGAGAAATCCCGTAAGTTGTGGTCCAATCGCGACCATTAGGACTTCCCTGGCCATCAAGATAATGATTTCGATTATAGGTTAATAAAAGATCGGGAAGCTGACTCGAAAACGCTGTGGATTCATTTAAAGAGGCACTGTCAATGGCTGCGGTCGCGCGAAGTTGATCAGGAACTTCGCTTCCGAGTGAAGCGACAAGGTTGGGTGATAAATCATCAGGGAGTTCCACCGGCAAAACCATGTCATTCACACCAGATTTTTGT
The DNA here is from genome assembly GCA_043779185.1 of Pseudobdellovibrionaceae bacterium. Classification (GTDB taxonomy): domain Bacteria; phylum Bdellovibrionota; class Bdellovibrionia; order Bdellovibrionales; family Bdellovibrionaceae; genus JAYWDA01. Next base: position 7,419 of record JAYWEQ010000043.1, on the reverse strand, counting down.
AAAACTTTTTCAAGCTTAGCGCAAGAAACATCCGATTTGTCTTCACTTGACTGAAGATCAACACGAGCTTGGCGAACTTGAAGTTCTGCGCCAATTTTTTCTGCTTGGGATGCGTGACCGCCTTCATAAAGAGATTTGAGTGATCGAGCCACAGTCTCGTTGTCACTCAATATCGAAGCTTGGAGTTTTACAGACTCACGGCTGCTTGCACATTCAACATAGAACTGAGTTAAAGTACGAACGATCTCGATTTTTTTTGCCTTGAGTTCTGCATCCTGAGATCTGGCTTTGGCTGCATCTAGACGGACTGAGGAAATAATCCTCCCTGGAAATGGAACCGGCAGAGACACACCAAAGATTTCTGATCCGTGATCATCGGCACTGGTGTAATTAAATTGAGGCTCGTTCAAAAAAAATCTGCGCCAACGGTCTCCGTGTGTAAGATCGGTTTGCACTATTTGGGACTTAATCTGCGGAGACTCGCCGATGGCGGTTCTAAGAATTTGATCAAGATTCGACGCAAAAACGGAATGTGCGTATCCTATTATAAGAGTGAATGCGATTGAAAAAGACCTCCACATAGAACTTATACTTTCTTTTGATGAAACAGATTCGAAAACCGTCGTTGATAAAATCCGACAGCAATCCCCAGAACGATAAAATCATCCATAAGTCCAAACATAGGAATTTGGTCCGGCACAAAATCAAACGGAGTGATCAAATAGAAAAGGGCTCCAAATGCAGCAAACTTATCCACCCGCTTGATTTCTTTTGAATTAATGGCTTTCCAAAGCATATCAATACGAGAGGTCCACTCTTTACCCATTCTACGGAAGAGTTTCAGACTTTTTTCGTCAGCCATAACTTTCTCTTGGTGATCGGTGCGGGCACCAATTTCGAACAGGCTGTCGATAAATCCGTCAGGACGATCGGGCACGAAAGACGCACTTTCAGAACTTAAACCTAAATGTTGTCGTGCTGTGGCATCCCCCTCAATAGAAGACTCTCGGAAAAGACTCTGTGACGATTCACTATTGGCATTTAGGCGACCCTCAGCAATGAGTCCCCGACAAGCGTCTCGAATGGCTGGAACATAAAGCTTAGGGATCTCTTTTGACTGGCTCTTTGACCAACGACGAATCGTCATTCCGGAAATACCGATACGCTTACTGAGCTCCTCAGGGGTCAGATCCCCCTCTTTCATAATATTTAACATTTGTGAAAATTTCATTCCTCTTTGTTAATTCAGAATCAATTCTGAGGTCAAGAGGGAACATTAAATAATGCGTCTAGGGCAGGCATTCTTTGGTTGCCTTGCAAGCGTCTTCTCAATTTATAAAACAAATTTATTTTAGACATTCATCGGGAGGCTTGCCGTTAAACCTTGGAATGAACGCATTTTGGTTTCTTTTTCTGGACCTGATAAAATCAAGCTTAATCGTAAATTTCAGGCCCTCATCAGAGTCTCTAGATCAAGTCTGCACAGTCGCAGGTTCGAAATACACGTTGATCGTAGCACCTTGAGCAGGAATCGCAGTTCCGTGGAAAGTAATACTATTGCTCGAGGCGTCGTAAGTCCACCCGTCAACGGCACTGTTTGGAACATTACTGCCGTTGATAGAAACTGCGATTGTAGAAACAATTGGCTTACGATTTAGTTGGAACTGGCTGCTCAGCTCCAGAATTTTTCCGGTGATAGCTAAAAGCGAATTGGAAAAACTTGAGCAGATACTGCCCACGACACCTTTGGTCTGATTAGCCATATCGATGTACCGTTGACCAATGATCGTCACTGAAGACTGAGCCACATGCTGATTCAAACAAGCTTGATCCAAAACTGTAATCGCAGAAACACTGTACTTACGGTTAGTAGGATCTGTGCTACCCGTGAAACTATCAAGAAAGCTTAAGTAACTTCCCACCGTATCCAAAGTTGGATTCGTGTAGCTATGGTCAGCAACACCACCAGGCATCATCCAGCTTCCTTCAGGACGCGTTGGATCACTGAAATCATCTTCATCAGAAAGAATAATCACTGCTAAAAAAGCTCCAGGACGATGAAAGCCCACATTGAAAGTATCCTTTAAAGAATCTCTCATGCTTGAAAAAGCTCTTTCGTCGCCGTCGCCTTTGTCTCCTTGGTTAATATTGGTGATGAAGGTGTTTGTTAAATTTGGTGTATTGGGTTGGATGATGTAAACACCGGAATGAGTCGTGCCGTTACCGTCACGAAATTTTGAATAAGTGTTGTTGTTCAAAAAATTGGACTCAGACAAATAAGCATCTGTCGTCGTTACGCCCATGCGAAAATCATAACCCTTTCCAACAAAGCCATTAATAAAGGAATTAAAGTTACTAGCTAGGCTTTGCTGGAGGGGAGCCATCGATCCTGAGTTATCGACTACCCAAAGGATATCGACCTTGACTGCAATTGTAGCCGCACCTTGTGTGAACTGCTGATCAGCTGCCAAAAGAGAGAAAGAGGATGCTGGTTTGTTGCAAGCGGCAGTCATCATGATCACAAAAAAAACTGTTGTTGCCTTTAACATCATATTTGTTTTCATAAGTCCCTCGCTGGTTACGATTAGTATATCGACCAAAATTGCTCTTTGCAAAATCGCTCCAAGCTTATGATTTGTTTAGATAAAGCTTGCCAAGTCTCGTCTTGAAACAGCATAAGGCATTGAAGTTACTTGTTTTATTTTAAAAAGCATCCGATGAATAATCTGGCAACTGTCAAAAAGTTAGTGGAAAGATTCAACATTCGACCGGTCTACGTTTTAGCGCTATAAAGAAGTTCGTCACTTGCAAACACTTTCCCCTTTTGCAGCCTTTTGACAGAAGGAAACAGTCCTTGAAGAAAAACTTTTTCATCCTCGGAACATCGCTTTTTTTTGCTGGAATCATCTATTTTACGATGTTACTTTGGCAACAGGTCGACACTTGTGCCTGGGTGGAGAACGAAAGAATCACTCGGAATGATCTTGCTCTTCGCGGCGCTGTGATTAAAGTCTTCTTCTCTGATACTGATGCGGCAAAAAAGATCGCCTTGAATCAATTGATCAATACGATGGTTAAGGCTGAGGTGCTTCGTCGCCAAGGCTATCCCGTCACTGAGGCTCAGCTTCAGTCTGAATCTGAAAATATTGAGAGTTCCGAATATAAAGATAAACTTCCTCAGATCAAAGCGATCCTGACGAAAAGAGAACAATATTTTCGATTATTTGTTTTACCAATTTTCGTCGAAAAATCTTTAACTGCACATTTTGGTCAACGGTCCGACTATACACGGTGGCTTGTTTCTGAGAATTCAAAAGTGAAATGGTTTATAAAACCCAATTTTGAGTTAAGCCGTTAACGGCTAGGTCTTAAAACCATCGCGGCGATATCGGTAATTTTTACACCTCTATGCCAGCTTCTTGAGCCACAACCATGGACCGGTAGGAATCTTTGATCTTAAGATTTTCTTATGCTATCTACCATCTAAGTAAAGGTAACTTTAACCAACAGGGGTCCTTAAAAATGAGACACAGTCGTAATCTTTTATGTGTAATTTTATTTTTCTTAAGCGCCGGCGCTTATGCCCAACAAATGGAATGTCTTGCAGGTGGACAAGGTCTTGGAATCAATAACGCCGCTGTCTTGCAATGGAAAGTCTCAACAAATAATCAGTATCGCAACAGAGGCCATGTCCTTGGAAACTTAATTAAAGCTTACCCGGATCATAGTGGTCACCATCACTTTGAAGTACAAATCGGAAGTAAGTCGTCAGATACAATTGAAGTCATTTATAATGAAGAGTTTGGTGCGGTTCCGCCAGTTCAGCCAGGAGCTAAGGTGGAAGCTTGTGGCGACTACATCACATCGAATGCTCAGGCTGGAGGATATCCCGCTTCTCCCGATGGAGCCATTATTCACTGGGTCCATCAAAGTCCCGATCCCGCTAGACATGACTCAGGTTTTCTTGAAATAGATGGCCAGCTCTATGGTCAAAACGCTTCAGGCGCTGGCCCGAAGTCGCCGTATCGCCCTCGCCATTAATTTGATTCTGTAATTTAAATTTATTAAAGGGCCTCCTTAAAAAGAGGCCTTTTTTTTATAAAGGACGTCTTCATGACCCGCGAACCACATGTTCAGTATAGTCAATCCCTCGGAGATCAAGTCAATTCTATCGAGCAAGAAGCACGAATGGTCCTGCCAGGAATTCAGGCACTGTTTGGTTTTCAACTGATCACAGTTTTCAATCAAAATTTTAAAGCCAGCCTTTCTCAGGCTGAACAAGTTGTACATCTAATTGCCCTCTTGTTAGTCGCAACTTCAGCTGTGCTTGTCGTCGCACCGGCCGCCTATCACCGGCAAGCACAACATCAAATCTCTGAACATTTTATTGGGCTTTCAAGTCGATTTTTAGCTTGGGCTATGGCCCCTTTGGCTCTGGGTACCTGCTTAGATATCTACCTTGTCACTCGAGTGGTTTTGATTTCACCCTGGCTTAGCTTAATACCAACATCGATTATTTTTTCGCTTTACACTTGGGTCTGGTTTATCCTCCCCCGAATCCGAGCCAAGAAAATTGAGAAGTTGCCTAAACATTCCTTGCCAAAGCCAGGAGATAATCTATGAAGAAACCCCGCCTATTAGATCTTCGTCCAACACAATTCGTCCTTGGAATGAAAGAAATTGAATCAAAAGTTTCTAAAATGAATTCTTTTTCAAAAAAAGAGCTGACTGCTTACTGCGCCGATCATCAAATCCCCCTGGTTATTGGACCAAAGCAAGAATTATATCAGATTGACCATCATCATTTTTCTCGTGCCTGCTGGGAGCAAAATGTAAATCTTTATTCTGTTAAAGTAGTTAAAGACCTCAGTCATAAGACTGAAAAGGATTTTTGGAATTTTATGATTCAGAAAGATTGGGTATCTTTGAGTGATCAATTTGGCGTTGGGCCCCACTCCCCGTACTCACTACCGACAGATATTCGGTGCCTAGCGGATGATCCTTATCGAAGCTTAGCTTGGGCAGTTCTTGATGCCGGGTTTATTAAAAAACAGACTATTCCTTTTTTTGAATTTAAATGGGCCGCTTTTTTTAGATTTCATTTAGATATCCCGTTGCACAGCAAATCAAATTTTAAAACTGCGATTGCTGAAGCTAAAAAACTCGCCAAATCTAAAGCCGCTCGTAAACTTATTGGGTATACCGGCTAAAACTGCGCCTAAGGCTTGGCGCAGAAATAATTAACATCGACTGTACCGATTGGAAGGTTGCCACTGAAATCAAGGGTCTTGCCCTTAACAATGAAGCTTCTGACGATTTGACCAGATTCTCGAATGCGAACATCAATTTTCGGCGGGCCGTTACCACTGACGTCTGTGGGTGCGCACTCCAACTGAATCGAAGAAGCTAATGTCGATGTCGCACCACCCATAGCTTCTAATTGCGCTCCATAATCGTCCTCACAGACACTGCCAATAATTCCACCAGTTTTTTCAGAAAGATCTTGGTACCAAAGCCCGTAAGCTTCATTGCCGAATCCAGTTTTAGTTAAACATGAGGCATCATCTTTTTTCACGATAACGGAATGCCAGATAATATTCTTATTCGGAAAACTATTTTTCATAAATGTTAGGAACTCATCTGGGTTGAGGGTGCCTGCGTTGGCATTTTGCTCTCCTGGTCGACGCTGAAATTCATCATCATCTGAGACTGTGATTACCGCTAAGGCCGCGTCACTGCGGAAAAGTTGCGCATTGGCTTGGTTCACACCGTTTGCGCCCGAAAGACTTCTTTCCAGGGCTCGACGAACTGCTGAGATGCCTCTTTCATCACCACTGCCGGTTTCTGGTCTCTGAATGGTTTGGGAAAAAGTATTTTGCAAAACCATAGGATCCATTTTGGAAGTAAGAACAAATTGTCCTGGCAGACCACTCATTTCAATGAGCCGACCATCCTTTAAAGGAGCATCTTGGGTCACATCTGTTGTTACAATTCCAAGCTGCCAATCTAAATTTGAAATTTTTGACAGCAGTGATGAAAATCGATTGCTCATGTTTTTTTGTTTATAATTCATAGAGCCTGAATTATCGTCAACGATGAGAATATCTACTTTCTGACTCGGGGCTGTTACCACCACAGTCTTAGACATCCTAACAATTTGACCCGGAGTTCCTGGAATCCCTGATGAAACATTAGAAGGAAGCTCTGCCGAGCTCTTAAGATCAATCGCACCCGGCTGGCCGCTGCAATTCACCGAACCCATCGCAAAGAATAACACTGCAATTGTTGCTGAAGTTGTCTTTAAAAGATTTCTCAATTTGAAACAATGATTGGTTTTCATTCAGTCCCCCTTGTCGCCCCACTGATGATTACTTCAAAGATCATTCCACCTCTGACTACCCTTGTGATCGGTCCCATCTTTAGAAAAACGACAAGAAGTTGACCACATTAAAAAAAAACTATGGTAAAGACTTAATATCAATAGCCCTATCAACAATGATCAAACTATAGACACCTACTGTCAGGTTGACGATTTTCCCGCTCTTTCTGGAATTTGTGGGGATGGAGGATTAATTGGAATTGAGGTCGCCACCTTAAACCCTTGATAGCTCGATTAATGCCCTCGATAACGCCTGATAAAAATCGGTGCTCAAAGTAGTTCCAAAACCTGTCCTCTTTTAAAATATTCCTAATCCATTTGAAAACTCCTCTCGCATCGATGTCCATCGACCACTGATAAATCTCAGCCAGCATCACGCGGGCATCAAGCATGGTCGGCGCCTCAAACATCTTATGGAAATGTTCTTTGATGATTTCAATTTGAGTCCTCTTTTTATTTAACTTTGTGAGGTGAGAGATGTGATTCTGATCAGCTTTGGATCTGTTCTTGGATTTTGTTAAAAATTTAGACTTATATTTCTCGTTCATTAGATCGCCCATCTTTCCTTCCGGATCGATGTTATTTAATTCATCTTTTCTGTCTTCGCTTAAAGCTTCATTTAAATTTTGCACCAAGTGAAATCGATATAGAACAACAAGGGCATTAACACAAAATATTTTGCCGTCACTGATAACAATGCCTTTTCCCGGCGCCACAACCTGTATTAGATGATACCTCAGCCTTTTATATTAACGACCACTTTAAGACCACCCTAGAAATGCGACGTTCGTCTGCCCTGACCTTTGTCGAACATCCCAAGTCCATCAGCTTCATAACTTATAACTTCGTTTCCATATTCACCTGAATTTAATCCGACTTTATTTTAAAGCCAGACTTGTTACTATTTCCCTCCTCAAGTCACACTAAAAAGAGATCAGAGTGAGGATAGGCAGTTCAAAGGCCGAATCGTTCAAGTCTAACATCTAGGTTAGCCTTCATTGTTGTTAAAATTGTGTGATTGGAATGGGTCTTTGGCAACG
>JAYWEQ010000042.1:0-9311 GCA_043779185.1 Pseudobdellovibrionaceae bacterium | reverse complement strand
ATGCCGAACACATAACCTTTTAGCCGCTGAACAGATGCGGTTGCATTAGGACAGCTCAAGTCTAATTAGCCCGCATCCCCACAAATTCCAGAAAGAGCGTAACCCCTGACGAACCTATGGACAATACCCAAAATTTTTCCAAGGTTTTTCGCTGAAAGACCGCGGGTGACAATTTACGAACTTAGAGAGCGGCACGGGGATTGATATAAAAGAAGGCTGATGAGATCTCTTTTTTTTGCTTTGATCATTCTAGGGTCCACCTCATTTGTATTTGCGCAAAGCAAAGGCATCGTCACTGCATCGGCTTCAAAGGACAGCTTTTTGCCGCAAATGCGTCTTTGGAATGACTCATTTATTTCTGGCGATTATGAAGCCACGGCGGCTAAAAATTTTGGATTCTTAGGTGCTTCTTTGGTCACACCAAAAGAATCAACCTGGCTGGTTAAAATGGATATCGACACAGCGTTTGCGTTCAATGCGCCGCTGCTGAGTTATTTAAATTTTAAAGATACTTATTTTGATGTGGCTTTCGGAGATATCAGTGCTGGCCCCGTGCCAAGATTACAAGTCGGTCGCAAGCGATCCGATTGGAGTCAGGCAGATCAACGTTGGAACTTAGGTGTTTGGGAGCCCGTGTTTAAATGGAATCCTTTAACTCCTGAAAGACAAGGTCTGACCGGTTTATTTTTACTTCTGCCCTTTGAAAATGCCGATCTTGAATTGATGGGGTCTCCCTTTTATTTACCGACTCAAGGGCCTAATTTTCAAGTGTCTGAAAATGGTGAATTTGAAAAGGGCTCGCCTTATTTTATTCCGCCGGCTGAATCGGTTCATATTTTTTCTCAAACCTCAAAGGTCGAATATAATTTAGAAAAGCCAAACGAATCACAGGTTGTTTTACAAAGATCCTATGCCACTCGTCTGCGCGTAAAAACTGATTCTTTTTTTATACAAGCTAGTTATGCCTTTAAGCCCATGAATGAACTGCCCTTAGCTTATAATGGCCTTCTTGATATTGCTCGCGATCGCGGCGTCGTGGATATTTTGACGTCTGTTCAGTACCATGAGGTGACGGGTGCAGACATCGAGTGGCATTCAAAGACTTTTAAATTAGGAGTCAGTGGCTTTCGGGATAAGCCTTTTGGAAAAGCCGATTTTCCCAATGAGGAAAAATGGACAAGGCCTGTTTATAAGGAAGCCTTTGCGACCAGTCCGTATTTTGATTTAAATTTTGCACCCGGCTGGGTGGCGAAAGCACAATATCTATTCATCACCGGCGGCGAAGTCGAAGAGGTCGGTCCTCTTGCAAACCCGCAACGGGCGTCCATCACCCGGCGTTATCCTTTCTCTCAAGCGCAAAGCCTTGAAGTCGAATATCAAGGCCGGCAGTATTTGCGTCGACCTTGGCAAAGCAGCCTGAATTATACGGTCAGCACTAAAAATCAGTTTGATATGCTTCGATGGCGCGGCAGTGTGCAGCTGAATCGAATGTGGAATATTTTTTCTGAAACTCTGGTGGTTCGGGCGCAAACCCTGACAAAAGAAAACCAGAATGATATTTCACAGTTTGAAAATCATGATCGACTTTTAGCTGGAGTGGCTTATGTTTTCTAAAAAACTTGTAGGACTGTTACTGTTAATGTCACTGATACTGATGCTTTCATCGTGCAGTGATTTTTTGCGGGGACCCAAACATGAGCCCGAGACTTTGGATCTTCCGACGGGCGCTTTAGTTTGTTTACAAAAACTTCCAGAAAACTTTACAAAGATTGAGAATGGAAATGCGAAAGCTAGCGAAGTCGAAACAGATTTTAGATGTTTAGAAGCGGCGCTGGTTTATTTTAAGGAACGAACTGTTGGAACTTACAAAGAGGCTTATCTGGCAGAAGATTTTCGCCGTTTTTTTGGAAAGTACTTTTTAACCAAGAGTAATATTTCTAGAAACTTTGCCGATCAGCTGGTTCTTTTGAAGGCGGCGGTGATTGGTGGATCCCCTGACTTGGTCTCAAAAGACGAAGTCGCGCAGTTGGCGGTGTTCATTGGCGTTCTGCGGGAACAATTAATTCCTTTATTGCCATCCCTAGAGATTCTGCTACAAAAAGCGCCGGAAGCCAATCAAACTCAAATTGATGAAGCGACAGCCTCTGTCAAAAAAGCCGGGGAGGCCTTGCTAAAGGCTTCAGCGCTTCATAAATCAGATTATACTTTTGAAGATCTGCATAATTTGTCCGTTGAAGTGGGTGCTTTTTTGGGTCTTCAAAGCCACAGTCAAATCGCTGTGGATTTTAAAAAATATTGGCCTTTATTTGACAGTGCAAAAAAAGTTTTGCTGGGCGAAGAGGCCAGTTTAAAAAGTCCGCTTGACTGGGTGGAAGCTTTAAATTCTTTTTCGGACCTTTATAATCTGGCTTTGCAAAAACATTATTTGCTGAAGGGATTTCATTTTGATTCGATTTCAGATTTAGATAAAATCGGCCATGCTCTAGAAGATTTCTTAAGCCTTTTGCTGAATTCAAATCAATTGAAAAAACACAATTTTATTCCCTGCAATCAAATTGATGAAATGATTGATCACTTGTATGAAATAGGTCTGATCCAGTCGGAAATTTCAAATTCAACTTTAAAAGAGACCTACAGGACTGTTTTAGGTCGTATGACGTCGGGCATTCGTTTTCAGTCTGCCAATGAAGTGATCAATGTCACGCAGGATCATGTCCATTATCTGATGCGGGAAGTGCGTATTTGGCGAAGCCTGCAGGATTGGATCAATACGTTATCGAATGATTCATTGAAGGAATTATCTTGGCGCGTGGTTAAAAACAGCTTTAGCTCTTACGCGAGCTTGCGTCTAGGTCGTTTTCAGACTGCGTCGATTCCTGTCTTGCAAAAAGAAGAATTGCAAGCGGCGATGAACGATTTTATGGGTCTGCTGAATCAAAAAAGACCCGTTAAATTTAATCAGCAGGGCCGATTTATCCTTCAGTACGATACGACGGTGGGAGGAGTGACTTGGACCTCGTTAAGCCTTTCAAATATGACTTATATGTTCACGCGATTGATGTTGCGCGGTTACAGTGAATTCAGTCAGGCGTCCAAAAAGGTGATGATCAGCGAGCACGAATTTGTCCGTTGGTATGATGATTTTAGAAAAATTGGCCTCGAGCTAAAAGCTTTTGATCCGCGCCCTGGGCAAACGAACTCGGGAAGTCGAAGTGCCAAAGAAGCCAACTTTTTTATGCTCAGCTCAAATGGTGATAAGGAAATCGATTTCAATGAGCTTTATGAATATATTTCGATGCTTGTGTCGGCCGGACTGCGATCCGTGGATGCCGTTCGTGCCATGGCAACCCTAGAGCATTGTCTAGATCTTGATTCAAAAGATCTTTTAGGTCGTCCCTTGGTGGATGATTTCAAATTGCCCTTTATCAAAGAGAAAGAATTCAAAGTTGCATTGACCAAGCATCGGGCAGAGCTTTTTAATAATCTTCCTTTTTTACTTGGTTATTTTCAAAAATATCCTGAGCGCTGGAGCGAATTTTACGATCGACTGCTGGATGCGGCACGGCTGAACCCTGCAGGCTCTGGACATATCGACCATGGTGATCTGCGTGTCTTTGTTATGATGATTCATTATCAAGAATCTTTGTTATTAGCCTTTGATCAAAATCAAGATGGCTTGCTATCGATTCCAGAGCTGGAAAAAGCAGTGCCACGCTTTTTGGGATTTCTGAAAGATCTAAAAATACCAATTCCGTGGTTTTTGCAATCAGCTGATGATTGGTTATTGAAGCATGGGTTTATCTATCTAGCGATTGAAGGGCATCAGCCCGAGGGCTCCGATTGGATCGCCTACGCATGGGAACGGTTTAAGGATCCTTTAATAGGACAAGAAGCTCGCGTTGACCGAGTTGGCGTTGCTCAGGTTTTTCGCAATCTTAAACAAGAGTTGAAAAAGCCTTAAAATTCAGGCTTAATCGACCAGTGATTTGGCCCTACCTCATTCTTGCTTACCTTAGTCTTATTGTGTACGGCCTCTCTGATAATCTCCGAGGTCCTCTTTTTCCTGAATTGATTCAGCATTTTGGCGTCAGCAATACTTTGGGTTCATGGTTTTACGGCGTGGCTTCGATTTTTAGTTTTATTGGCGCTTGGTTGTGTCTTCAAACTTTAAAAAAATTAGATCGAGTTCAAAATCTTTATTCCGCCCTCACGGTGCTGTTTGTGGGATTAGTTGGACTGGGGATGAGTGAAAATTATTACCACCTGCTGCTGGCCTCGGCGATTTTTGGACTGGGATTAGGGCAGACAACGGTGCTTTTTAATTTGTTAGCGACCGTCGGAACATCCTTCAAATATCGAAAGCAAGCGATCTCTGGCTTGCACAGCATGTACGCGCTTTCAAGTTTTTTGGCGCCGCTTGTTGTTGCTGGCATATATCGGTTGGGTGGTAATTGGTCCCAGTGCTTCTTTTTTGCCGCGGGGCTTTGCGGGCTTCTGGTTGTTGTGGGAGCTTTTTTCTATCGAAAAGAAAATAAAGCGGCTGAAAAAAATATCACAAGTTTTTCAGCTGAAGATGAGATTGTTCCAGTGGGGCCTCCGAAAAGTCCTCCGGGCATTTATATTTTAGCGGCCGCTTTTGGCTTTTATGTGGTGGCAGAAATACTTCTTAGCTCAAGACTAGCGCTTTATTTACGTTTAGAAAAAAACTTTGATCTTGAAAAATCTAGTTTTTATTTAACGGGTTTTTTCCTTTGTCTTTTGATCAGCCGGATTGTTCTTAGTATCTGGCACCTGAAGCGTTCGGTTTATTCGCAATTAATGGCTTCATTACTGATCAGTTTCGTTGCTATTTTAATGGGTCTTTATGTGCATGAAGGGTTTTTTATTTTTGCAGGCCTGACAATGGGACCCTTTTATGCTTTAAGTGTCATTTATGTCTCTGAAGCGTTTCCTCGATTTCTAAATCAAGCGATGGCCTTATCAATGGCTTTACAATCCTTGATGGTTGTGATCATGCATGTGGGTTCCGGCTGGATGACAGATCAATGGGGCATTTCTTGGGCGATGCTTGCGGGGCCGGCTTGTTTGGCCCTGTCGATGGCACTTTTATGGGGTTTCCCCAGATGGAAAAAGCAATGGTAAAGTCAGTCGAAAAAGCGTTGATCGTTTGCACTCCGGGGATGGAAAAAGAACTTTTAGCCGAACTGAAAGAAGTTTGGCCGTATTTGCTGTCGCCGCAAGCACAAACTCAAAGTGAAGCCTTACCTGAAATCGTCGTGATCCGCGGTGGAATCGAAATTCCCTGTGATTTTTTCCGAGCCGTGCAATTTAATTTTTTTATGAAAACGGCGACGCGGGTTCTTTGGCGCATCAGTGAATTTAAATGCCGCGATTTAAATAAACTTTATGATAATTTAAAGCGCGTTCCCTGGGGGCAGTGGTTAAAAACTTCAGATATTGAATGGCATGTTTCCGCTTCGGGAACGCGAATGAATCATCAAAAGCGCATCAAAGAAATTGCAAATAAAGTGATTAGCGAATGTAAAATGCCAGCCGGACAAGCGCCCATTGATATCTATTTTAGAAATCACGATGATATTATCACCATCAGCTTGGATTTAAGTGGTGAAGCTTTGTACAAACGAAGCCTTCAGAAAAAAGTCGGTGAGGCGCCCTTTCGTGAAAGTTGGGCCCACTTTGTTTTGCGCCGAATGATGAAGGGTCATTCAGGGTCCGAGTTGGCGTCAATCCACTTAGTAGATCCTTTTATGGGCTCTGGCACATTCTTGCTGGAAGCTGCGACTTTAAGGGCGCCTAATTTTGCTAGAGCTTTTGCATTTCAAACTTTAGTGCAAGCCCCAAAGCTTTTCAAATCAGCCACTTTTTCATTGAATTATAAATGGTCGTCGCACCCCACGTTTGGTGATCTTTATGGTTTTGATTCAGACCCAGAAATGGTTCGGCTGACAAAAGAAAACTTTGATATTGATCAGACCCAGTTTCGCTTAAAACAAGAGGAATTAAAAATCAGTCAAGGCGACGCCTTTAAACCCGAAAAACCTGTTCCACCGCCAGTTTGGCTGGTCGCCAACCCGCCATGGGGGACAAGGCTTGCACAAAATAGGGAATTTGATGAACTGGCGACCAGCCTTGTCAAAGCCTGGAAGCCCGCTAAGATGGCCTTAGTGGTTCCTACCAAGTCTTTAAATCCTGGATGCATATCCAAGACTTATAAACTTTCTGAAAATATAAGTTTGATTCTGGGCGGTCAGACTGTCGATCTTTTGATCTTTCAATGTAAAGAGTAGTCGGCGGGACAGGCCGTTCTCGACATCTTGGAAGCCCTAGGTTACATCTTAAATCGATGAAATCCTTATTATTGTTCATGATATCGCTCTTTCTTCTGTCCGCCTGCGAACCGCGTGATGTCCGTTTGCTCTTAGATTCTGAGCGGGGAAAAAAAGGCATCAACGCTAAAGCCGAGCCGGAAATTTTTTTCGGCGACACCTCAGCGGCGATTTTTGCGCTTGAAAAGCAAATAGAAATTATCAACGTACTTGAAATGACTTTGCATCCAGAATCGGCCAGTGAGGTCGGTTACGCTTACAAAGATGATCGAAAAAGCAGTCGAAAAAAAGATCTGCCAGTTTTAAATCTGTATCAACGGCAAAGCACACCCTTAGAAAAAGGTCGACAAGACAATGTTCTAAGTTGGCAAGCTTCAGCGACCATGGATCCCTTAAAATTAGATGGGGTTGGAAGCGTGGCTTTATCTTTATCTCCAGCGCCCGATGTGATGTCGAAAAGCGAACAGGAATTAGTTGAAATCACAATCGATAAAGACAATCAAAATCTGTATCATATTGAAATTAAAATCATGAAGATTTCCATTTCAAAAGAGCTTCCGAAGCCATTTCTGACGGAAGTGATGATCGCGTCTCAGATGACGGTCCGTCGCGACGAAACAGCGGCGGGACTTCCAGCTCATTATATCATCACCAAATCAAGCTTCAGCTTAAATAACAATAAAGCTCGAAATGCACCCCCAATACGGACTTTGAATTTAAGTGTCTCAGAAAATTTTTCTGTGCATTTGGGAGCTTGTCCCTACGCTGTTGGGACCTTGAATCTGATGAACAGTGAAAATAAAAAAGACAGAGAACTCGTTCAGTTGAAGGAAGAGTCTTTGATCAACTTAAGTACAATGGCCGAAGAAAAACTGATTCCCTGCACAGAATCAGCCATTCGACCGCTGATGGATCTTTCAAGAATCTTACGAATGTAAGGAAAAGCGGAAATGATGGGCGCAAGTTTGAAAAAATTTATTTTAATTCTTTTGCTGTTAAGCCCTTCAGCCCAAGCCGAAGAGGCCGCGACTTCAATCTTATCCGTACCTGCCAACAGTCCTAGCGCTGCGGATGAGACCGCCGCAGAGAAAACGGAAAACCCAGCGACGCCGTCAATTCCTATGATCAAAAACTACGCGACTCGGGACTTGATCAGTGCCGAGAAACAAATCTATAAGTTTTCGTTCTTTAGTTTAGCCGGCGGTCGAGCTGTCGATATAAATCGTGGTGGAACAAGTGTTGGGGCCTACAATTACATTGGTGTTAGTAAAAAAATAGACTCTAATGATCAGGTCGGATTTCGCTACGTTTTTTATTATGATTCGGCCGGCTATAAATTCAACCCTTCAAAATTCAAAGAAGATTATGTTGGACACCAAACTGAAACCGGCGATCCCTATTTTACTTATTCAAGGTACTCGATTGCCAAGTTTGATGACTTGAATCTTTCGGGCAGTGGTCGGATTTATTTACCGCTGTCACGGTTTTCACAAGCCACTAAGCTTGTGACCCAGTTAAGAACTGAATTCTTTTTCGACCAACCTTTATATAAATTTTCTAATTTTAATTTTAGCAATAAAACGGATTATTTTGTTCAAACTCAAAAAGATTATTTAGACGGTGACGTCGCTAGAAGCGATGACGGAACTTACCCTTCCACGGCCGTCAAAGGCACAAAGCAATGGAACACTGAAAACTATATTGAAATTGATGCCAATTTATCTAAAAAGTTTTCTTTTAAGCCGCGCTTGGGATTTGAAGACAGTTGGTATTTTGGGTCCGCAGCTGAAAATATCGAACCCCGCCATGATACCGATTTTAAAACTCAAATGGGGTTTGATTACCGAGCTGCTAAATCTTTAAGTTTTACTTTGGCTTTGGAAAATCGCACGGCTTTGTTAAATCGAAAAGATGCGGTGGCTTTTGGCCGACCCGAAGACAACAAATGGATTTTTATCACTTACGCGAGCTATTAAGACGGCTTTTCTGGGTGAAAATCAAATTCTGCCAAAACCTGGTGCAGAGTTTCGTCGGGCAACTTGAAATGGTATTTTTGATCGGCCTCAAAAATAAGTTCTTTGGCCCAAAGGGCCCAGCGTTCGCGCAGGCCTTCTTTAAAATTATATTTTGAGCCGTACATCGTGTCTCCTAAAATCGGACTTCCCAAAAAAGATAATTGCGAACGAATTTGATGAGTTCGGCCGGTCAAAAGTCGAATCTCTAGATCGCTTGTGCTTTTTTCCGAGTCGTTGATATTTTCAACTTGCAGCTGACATTTTAGCGACTTTTCAAAATCGTTTTCAAAAACTTCGCGCGGCGCCCGTAAAGAAGGTTTCATATAATGGGTGAAGCGCCCTAACCCTTGGGTCCATTTTTTTTCTGTGCGCGCCACATATATTTTTTGGCTCATTTGGTTTTGTAAAATAACATTAAATGTTTTTTGAAATTCTTGATTTAAAGCCAGCAGCCAAAGACCACCCGTGCCGGTGTCCAATCGATGGGTCAGATAAAATTGTTTTTGAAAATAGTCTGAAAAATAAGTGATTAAGTTTTCTTTGCGATTATCCACGGTCGGATGACAAGGAAACCCTTGCGGTTTATTAAAAATTACAAAATCTTTTTCCCAAGCGACGACATAATTTTCTGCTGATTGATTAAGCAAAGGAAATCTTTTGGGTTGAATATGAACTCGAACGTAGTCACCCGGATCAATGACTAGGTCTGCCACGCAGCGTTTCTGGTTTAAATAAATCGCTCCAAGGTCGAGCCAAGTAAAAAAAATATCTGCACTGCTCTCTGTTTGAGAGATAATAAATTCGCTGAGCAGAAGTGTCTTCGATGACAGCAGATGGCGCACTCGTAACGGCGTTGACATTAGAGCCTCTAATTAGCACAGTGTGACGATGATTTTCAAGGAAGGTCTTATTTGAGTTTGGCCAACGAGCCGATATTTCAGTGGATGTC
>JAYWEQ010000041.1:0-23303 GCA_043779185.1 Pseudobdellovibrionaceae bacterium | reverse complement strand
AATTCGTTTGGTAACAACGAATCATTTAAACACCTAAAATAACAAAGTAACCTTGAGGCGTTAGTCTGCGCTACGCACACTTAAGTGGGGCAGTTGGTGGTGTTAGAGGCAATTTCTGCTCTTGTAAGTAGGGGACTTCGATCGTTAAGGTAGTGCCTTGGCCAACAACGGAATCAACCCAAGCGGTTCCCCCCATGGTTAAAGCAGAAATCAATATTGCGTCCATCCCGACACCGCGGCCCGAAGTCTCTGTTGCGACGGCTTTGGTAGAAAACTCGGTGTCAAAAACCCGCTGAATCACTTCGTGATCGGATTCAGTGACGGTGGCAATTCCTTTTTCGATCAGTTTATTGCGAATTTTTGTGGGATCAATGCCGCCGCCGTCATCAGTAATTTTTATTTGTAAAATGGACGAGGACGGAGAGATCAAATTAAATTCGACTGAAATTTTTCCTTCCTGGGGTTTACCTGCGGCTTCCCGCACTTCAGGAGCTTCAATGCCGTGATCAACGGCATTTCTAAAAGCATGCACCAGGCATGACAATAATGAAGAATAAATTTCTGGAAGAATCTTTAAATCACCGTTTAAGATTTGCAGCTCTTTAATTTTCTTATTTTCTTGATCGGCAACGTTTTGAATCAGTTCTTTGTAAGGGGCAAAGAAGGCGCCGATAGGTTCCATCATATATTTTTTTAACAGATCATCAGCGGTGTCTTGACCTTGGCTCCATGTCGAAATCCTTTGGCTTATGGTCACTAATTCTGAAATGGGCAGTTCGACGGTTCGTTCTTCAGAAACGCCCTTGTCGCCCCAAATATTTTTTGTATCCAAAATAAATTCTTCAAATGAGCTTTCGATGGCCAGGCACTTTTCTTTTAATGAAACCGCTTGTTCTATAAAATGATCACCTTTCGCATCCGCTAAAACTTGCTCAGCTTGATGGCAAAGGTGGGCCGTTTTAATCACTGAGAAAGAAGCACTGCCCCCTTTGATGGTGTGCAGGGCCCGAAAAATTTCTTCTCGGCTCCACGCCTTGATGGGTTGTTCGAGGTGATTTTTTAAATTTGTCAAAATTGTTTGGGCTTCACGAATAAATCCTGAAACTTCCTTTTTATTTTTAACCAACTTGATAATTAAGCGAGCGTGCTCTCGATCCAGCTCGGCCTGCTTCTTGGCTTCAACGAGGGAAGTGATATCTGAAGCGACGACGACAACCCCTTCGATGGCACCAGAGTCAGCCCGCAGAGGAAAATATTCGATAGAAATAGAGTGGCCTTCGCTGTGCGGGAATGAGGGAGGGCCCAATGGCGCCAAGTCTTCAAAAGGCAGCATTTCTGAAAACATTGTTGTCATCCATTTTTTAAAACCGTCGACTTTATTTTCTGGCATGCGAAGAACATCCCAAATGGCTTTTCCAGTAGGGGCGCCTTCCAGAACCCTTTGGCAAGCTTGCGAAGAGGTTTCAAAGCAAGTTCCATCGGCACCGAAAATTAAAAAGCCTTGATGTAAACTGTCCAAAAGCGCTTTCATTTGTAGACTTAAGCGCGTGATTTCTCGGGTTCTGACTTCAACCATTTTTTCTAAATTTTTACTGTATTGTTCTAATTCACCTTGAGCCTTTTTAAGCTCTTCGATGTAGCCCCCTTTTTGTTCAAGTTCACCTCGGTATTTGTGTTGCAGACGTGCTTCAAGCGTCACATCGCGAACATAAACAATCCAGTGGCGATCAGGATCAGCGGGAGAAAATTTTCGACACGTCAGTTGGACACGACCTTCTTGCCCTTCTTGATTGGTAAAGTTGACTTCTTTATAGGTTGTCGGGTCAATGATCGAGCCTA
Source organism: Pseudobdellovibrionaceae bacterium (assembly GCA_043779185.1). Classification (GTDB taxonomy): domain Bacteria; phylum Bdellovibrionota; class Bdellovibrionia; order Bdellovibrionales; family Bdellovibrionaceae; genus JAYWDA01. Next base: position 21,464 of record JAYWEQ010000041.1, on the reverse strand, counting down.
GCTTTTCACACCATTCGATTTTTTCACTGAAAGTGAGCAGTTCATGGAATTTTAATTTTTGTACTTTTCTAAAAGGCAGGCTGCATAGATGAAGGGCCGTTTCGTTAGCGTAAACAACTTTGCCATCTTCGGCGAGGATAAATAAGGGCTCTAATAACGTATCGAACTGGCTATAATCAAAACTCATTGGAAGGCCTCGTTCTTTTTGATCAGAATGCTAAATTCTCGTGTCTTGGTCCAATCTGAACTTAAATCAGGATTTTCAGAAATAGCTCGCACCCGCCAAAAAAGTTTTCCTGGCGGTAATTTATTCTTAATCAGGAATCGAGGTTCTTTTGTTTGTGTATTAAGTAGTATTGTCTCAAAAGAAGGACTGGCGCTAATATCCAATTGATAGACCTTAACGTCTTTAACAGTCTTCCATTCCAACCAAATAAAGGCTTCAGTATCTTGTTGCAAAAAGACTGTCGTCTGATCAAAGGGCTCCAATAGCGATGGTAAAGCCAGAGGTACTCGATAAATATACTGAAACTTTTCCGGCGAAGAATAGTGCGAAATAATCTTTCCAACTTGATTTAAAGCTACAACCTTCACATGATAGGTGCCAGGTTTTTCAAGAATGACCGGAACAGTGGAATTGTTGACTTCGAATTTTTTTGAATTTTTAAAGCTTTCATTTTGAGCCATTTCTAAGAGATATTTTTGAGCCCCTGGGACCGGTGTCCATCCAACAAGCATTTCTTTGGTTGGAGCCGGTAATGTTTTATCCGTCCCATCGACCACTAAATCTTTCAATGGAATAATTTTTGGATCTAAAAAAGAAACACTGACAGTTCCAACTTCGCTCGGGAGGCTGGCTAGGCCCCGTGGACCTAATGAAAAAACGCGGAAGTAACTGAGCCCAGAGGTGTAGTTTTTTAAATCGAATTGGTCGGTATTTGAAGAATAAAATTTTGCATCACGAAAGTCGATTGTTTTACCAACTTGAATTTTAAAATGCTGAATTCCGTCGGGCTTTTCCCACAACAGAGTGGGAGCCACTTCAGATGAAGGAGTTCTTTTTTCGGCAGTGGCAGGATTGAAAATAATTTTATTTTTGACCAATCGGGGCGCGGGCGGTCTTTGTTCAGTCGTCACATTTATCGTCACAGGATGGGTGTCAGTCCAGGCGCTGTGGGTATCCTCACTTCTTTCGCTCCGAACCCTTACAAAATATTGACCGGTCGGAACCTTGGGTGAAAGGACTTCTAACTCTTCCACAACGTGATCTTTTATAAGGGTCCTGAATTCGTTATCAATAGCAATTTGATAATGAAACTTTTTTGAATCCTTGGTCGCAGTCCATGCAAGATTGAAGTTTGATTTAAGGTCTTCTGCAGGGGTATCTGCGGTCATTTCAAAACTCAGGTTTTGGTTTTTGCCTGGTGCAAGTAAGAGAGGAGTTTCTAAGCGGGCCACTTTAAAGGAATTAGTGACTGAGGTGTTCAGTTCTTGCCCTGAAGCCGTGAGGGCTTTAACTCGCCAGTAGAATTCACCCTCTCCACTTCGAAGTGGAATTTCTGCTTTTTCTAAAGTGGTGCGGTTATTCCAAACAAGCTCTTTAAATAAAATATTTTTAGAAATTTCAATTTTGAACTGTGGAACTTTTGAGGAGGCCGACCAGCTGAAGGGAAGTTCATCACCTTCTTTTAGTTGCTTAAAAGTACTTTTATCAGCCACCAACAATTTGATTGAGGGGCGGGGAACTTCTTCAAAATTTTTGGCTAGAGAAACCGAATGATCTTTTTCCAAAACTTTGGTTTGATTTTTTGATTTGACGGCAGCGGACCCTTCCTTAAGTTTGACATCCAGCTGCCCCGCTCTTGATTTATTTAGTTGGATCACTGTTTTTTCATTGTTAGCTGAGGTCTCGCCTTTCAAATCGTATTCTTCTTTGCCGGAGGTGACTTTTAATTTGCTTTCAGGGTTCAGTTGGCCGATGAAATCTCCGTATTTAAGATCTAAAGTCATTTCTCCATTTTGCTGATTTAAAGTAACCAATGAGTTTTCTTTCAAATTGATTGTAGAGCCGTCATTCAAATGAATTGAGACTTCGGACCTTTCTCCTGTAAAAATGCTGTCTTTCTGGTGAACTTCAACGCTCTTTCCAGCCGACCTCCAGGCAAAGGCAGATGAGTTTTTTAGACGGACATCATTTTTTGAGACCAAGATATTTCCGATTTGTTCTTGTGTATGCTCTGTGTTGTCTTTAAAAAATAGAGAATCGTCATACAACAAGTATGAGAAAATCGCGACAATGAAGAGCGCGAAGCTAAGAAATATTCTGTCTGCACGATTCAAAAAAAGCATATTATTTCCTAGGGATACAATCGGAATATCAGCAAAAATAGTTTAAGGACTAAGGGCCAACAAATCAGAGCCGGACTCCACTCTGCGGCCATTTCTGGCCATAATAGGGAAGTGAAAAAATTAGGGCTTTCTTTGCGCTATAAGATTCTTATTTTGTTAACGCTCATACCGTTGATCACCTTGTCAGTGTATATGGTCGTGGCGCTGCGCATTTTTGAGCAAGATAAAATTGCCTATGTCTTTGATTCTACAAGCAATATGTCATCATCAATGGGCAATCAAATGAAAACCCAATTAAACTCCATACTTTCGTCCTGTAAACCAATTTTTCAGGACTATTTGTATGAAAAAGCATTCACGAAAGTCAGCGAAAATATTTTTAAGAATGAATTTTTTCTAGACCTTGTGACTGTCTACAAATGGAGCGGTTTAGAAAGAAAATATCAAAAAATGGCCCTGTTAGAAAAAGATCCCCAAATGTTTGAAACCTCTTATCAACCTATTTCAGAACAAATAAATCAATATTTATTAGAGATGTACGGGCAAAGCCGAGCTGTAAAAATGCCTTTTCATGATGACAGACTGATGCTTTTAGAAAAGTTTGTCGATCCCGTCTCCAATGAAACTTTGATATTTGTGGTGGTTTCAAAGCTTTCTGAAACGGCTGAGGTTTTTCGCTCGGCCTTGTCGCAAAGATTGTACCTTGTGGCGGGTGACGGATCGATTTTTTTTGGTCCCGAGGATGAAAAAGAGAAAAATATTAATAATGTTTTTACGGCACCCTTTTTAAAAGATGGAACAACCAATGTTTCCCAGGGGGCTCAGACTGGAAAGGATTCTTTTGGGAAGGAGATTTTGGCGTCATTTTCTCGAGTTGGATTTGGGGAACTGATGGTCATTTCAACTGTGGACCGAGCAAAAGCGTTAACCGCTATTCAGATCTTATTAAGAAAATCTTTAATTTTCTTTGTGATTTTGATTGCAATCACCGCCATTGTTAGTTTGATCGCTTCGGGCTCCATCACCCGTGCGTTGACATCATTATTTGATGCGACTCAAAAGGTTTCCCAAGGAGATTTTAATATTCGAGTGAAAGTTGATTCCTCCGATGAGGTTGGGGCATTGGCAGATAATTTTAATATTATGGCGGCAGAAGTCTCGCGACTTCTTCTTCAAACAGCTGAAAAAGCTCGAATGGAAAATGAACTTCAGACCGCGAGAACAGTTCAAGAAACTCTTTTTCCAGAAAATAATGCAAAAGTGGGTCCTCTTTCAATTTCTGGTTTTTATGAGCCGGCCAGTGAGTGCGGTGGAGATTGGTGGCACTACTGTGAAGTTGGAGGAAATAAAATTTTCCTTTGGATCGGTGATGCGACGGGGCATGGCGCGCCGGCGGCTTTAATCACTAGTGCTGCAAAATCAGCATCGACAATTATTGAACAACTGAATATTTCACCAGCTAAAGCGATGGAACTTTTAAATCGGGCGATTTATGATGTTTCTAAGGGCCGCATTATGATGACATTTTTTCTGGCCTGCTACGATCCAACGACGGGTGAATTGACTTATTCAAATGCTTCCCACGAAGCACCTTACTTGATGAAAAAATCAGGACACGATCTGACTAAAAATGACCTGATGCCTTTGAATGAAGTGAATAATCCAAGACTTGGACAAGCCAGAGACACGCTGTATGCGCAAACCTCAGTGCGGTTAGAGCCGGGAGAAATGGTATTCTTTTTTACGGATGGAATCTCTGATATTCAAAACCCTGGCAGCGAGGCCTGGGGCGAGCGAAAATTTATTAAGGCTTTAGTCCAGGCGAATCAAGATTTTCCTGGGCCCACCGAAAGTGTTCGACGATTTTCGCAAGCCTTCCAGGAACATCGTCAAGGGGCTCTACTTATTGATGACGTGACATTTTTTATAGTGAAGAATGAAGGAATAGATATTGAAGGGAAAACTCATGGGTAAGCTGGACGTTAAGATGGATAAAAGTTCCGGGACATTAAACATCCACATGGCTGGCACCATTGATGAGGATGTTGATTTTACCCAATTAAATTTGATTGATGCGCAAGAGATCGATTTGGAATTATCAGGAGTTAAAAGCATTAATTCCTGTGGAATTCGGGAGTGGATCAAATGGATGGCAACAAATAAAAATGCTAAAATTAAATTCAATCAGTGTCCAAAAGTTATTGTTGATCAAATCAACATGGTTGATGGTTTTTTACCTAAAAACGGAAAAGTCAGTTCTTTTTTTGTGCCTTATTATAATGATAATTCGGGTTCAGAAAAAGATATCCTGTTTCGATATGGGACAGAGTTCACTGAAGGTGACGTTAAGCCACCGACAGAAATTAAGGATGATCAAGGTAACGAGATGGAAATGGATATCATTGAATCCAAGTACTTTAAATTCATCAAACGCTGAACTTTAGTCTGGGATAAAAAGTTTTACCTTCAGATAACTTGTTGAATTCCCGATGCATTGATCGTGAGCCAAGCAAAAGCGAATGTTCTAATTATTGGAAATGAACTCTCTTTAGGGGAGGCCATTAAAAATACTCTGACGACCGATGGGTATCAGGTGTTTCATATTTTGCATCCTGATGACGCCAAAGAAATTCTAAATGCTCATCGAATTGATATTATGCTTGTTGACTGTATGTTGCCTAAAATTAGCGGTGTTGATTTTATCGAACAACTTCGTAAAAATTTCCCGAGTCTAAAGTTCAGAATTATTTTAATGAGTGGAATCTACACTGATAAAAATTTTATACAAGAAGCCACCAAGCGAACACAGGCTGTTGCATTTATTAAAAAAGAAGTCTCATTTGATCATGGGCAAGTGTTGGATGCGATCCACAAAATACCGATATTTAATACGAGTGGAGAAACGCCCCTTAGAAAAACGCTTTATCAAATTTTTGATAAAGAAAAAGTAACCATAAGAGAAAAAAGAAAAATCATTGAATCCCTAGACGAGGTCTGTGGTTTTGACCTGCCTTTTATCTACTCTCTATTGGTTGAAACTAAAAGTTCTGGTTATTTAAATATCTATGAAAAAAGCGGTGCCGTTTCCGGAATTTCGTTTGCTTCTGGTCATATAATAGGTGTCGATGCTGAAGATCAGACCACCTATCTGGGCAACTTATTAATTCAAAGTGGTTATGCAACTCCGAATGATGTGCAAAATGCCATTAATGAAAAGTCTACTCTGCGTTTGGGGCAAAAGCTGATCAGGGGAAACATGTTGAGTCCTCATGCCTTTGATTTAGCTCTTTCAGAACAGATGAATATTCGATTATCGCGCACGATTACTGATCAAATGGTAAAAGTTAATTTTTCTAGCAGCGAGGTCGAAATATCGACTCCTCATATCGATGCAGATCAATTATTGGGTTTTTTACATGATTGGATCGTCTCTAAATTATCCGCTAATTGGTTGAAGTCACTTTATATGATTTGGGCAGGGCACGCGATTGTTAAAACAAGCTTTTTTAGAGCAGATCATCCTGCTTTACAGATGTCCATGATCAAACAGTTGGAAGGACTTATCCTAGAAATCAATAAGGACACCAATATCAACAAGTTATTATCAGAAAAAAGATACAATGATTCAGCTTTGTACAAGGCCTTACACTTTCTTCTGACCAAGGGTCTCATCGTTTTTAGCAATGCAGCTAGTTTTAAGACCCCCATTGAGCAAATGGCGGCCGTTCGGAAAGTTGCAGCAGATTTTAAAGGAAAATCGCCCATCGAGATTCTAAATATTTTAAATATTTCAAGGCAGGGTCAAAGCACTAAGGAAACATTAATTCGAGATTTTGTGCAGGTCATTGGCCCCGAACCGGCATCGCAAAATAAAGAGTTGTATCAGGAGTGGAAAGCAGTTCAAAAATTGTACGAAGAGGCTGTCCTTCGAATGGGTGACGCCAATTTGATGGAGCAAATGACCGTAGCTAACCAAAATCGAGAGGCCGAACAAAAGTTAAAGGCGACTCAGATTATTGAAGAGGTTAAGCAGCTCCTGTTGATGAACATGTTTACGAAAGCCTATGAAAAACTAAATGAAGCCCTCAGGCTTTCAAGTCAGGTCCCACAAGCTCATATGTTTTTAGCGTGGGCCAAGTTAGGTCAGAATGAACCGAACAAAAAAGTTGCCAATTTGAAAGATATTGAATTCGATCTGATGCAAGTGCCAGCCGAAGAGCGATACGATGTCTATTTTCCTTATGTCACGGGTCTTTATCAGAAAGCTCGGGGCGATTTTAACTCTGCTAATAAGTCTTTTAATAAAGCCGTGGCAATTGATAGTTCATTCATTCCAGCTCGCAGAGAGAATAGTGCTTTAGCGGCGGCAACTAAAAAGCAAGACGTTCTTAATTTGGATTTAACAAAAATGGTTTCAGGGTTTTTTCGTAAAAAAAGTTAAAAATTAAACAAATACCCTATATCTAGAACAATTTGACTTGTGGGTGCGGTCGGGACAGGATCCCATGTCAACATTCGATAATGGGGCCCATAAGTCAGCCAATTTTTTTGAGCGAGTGGCGTATAAAAAAGAGTTTCGAACTCGATCCAATTTAAAAGTTTAAAGTTAGTATCGGCTCCATTGGCCATCAGGTAGGTTAATTTCGGCTGATACCATTGAATCCAGCTAGGAAAAAAATCCGGACTTGCTTGGAAACCCCAAAGCGTAAGGCCAAAAGCGGTGCTAGCTGTATCTTGCCCTTTAATGGAGACGACCGGTAAACCCAAACCCCAAACACTTTCTTGCATGGGAAGGCCTGGATTAAACCGATATAAAAGTTCCAAACGGGTTTCATCGTATTGGGGAAATCCAATTTTATTGGTCAAATGAATGTTTTCATCCAGCTCAACGCCCCATTTAAAGTCGTTAATAAATTTTTCAAGCCACCACTGAAATTTTAAATCTCCGATCGCCACACCAGAGGGTGACTGGTACTGAATACCAGCTTGTAAGACATAAGGACAGCCGCGATAAATATCATAACGGGCTACATAGTTTTTGGAATCGACAAAAATATTTATATAATGGGAGCTGCTGATTCCGTGAGACAGATCACGCAGCTCCCAGGTGAACGAATTCTTGCCACGGCCTCGCACAGCGTCTTTTGTATTCATCGCGCGTAGACGAGTCCCCGGCGGAATGGTGCCCTGTAAGGTGATAGATGAAGAAAAAGTTTTATCGGGTATCGCTCCAGCCAATTGCGGTCTCAGTGATTCTTTTGGAACGTCCCCTTTAATAAAAAATTCTTGGCGCATGGGAATTCCACCACCGCCTTTAAGGTAAATAATCGGACGATTGGCAGGAATTTGAATCTGCCACAAGTTTTCCCCCAAAATTTTAACCTTACTTGAATCTGCCGGCTCCGTTCCTGAGGCGGTTAAAATAAGAGTTTCGCCATTTTCACTAAGAACTAAGTCCTTAAAATCAACTTCTTTTCGGCGGGTTTCAATTTCAAGATAAGCACCAGATTCGGCGGTGGATCTGAAGAGAATATTTTTATTGATATCATTCAAAACAATGATGCCTTGGGGTCCAACAGCTTTCCCATTGATTTCAACCGAGGCTTTTTTTTCCGGCGAGAGGCGATCCTTAACGACAATTTCCTTTTCCGCTGATAAAATATACAATTCGCGAGAGCAAAGATAAATTTTTGTATTATCTGAGCTGGTTGAAATGCAAAAATTGATAAATGGCAAATACTTCATTGTGTTTAAAACTTCAGTCTCAATGATATCGGATGTGAACTCGGCTAATTCGGCCCGGAGAGGAGCAAATTCAGACTTCATGGGAGTGATCTTAATTTGCTTTTCCGTGATCGTATTTTTCCAAAGAGCCTTGCCATTATTATTCATTAAGATCAGCTGACCCTGGGTGAGCATGGCAGCGGGCCAATTGAATTTAATTCGATATTTTTCGCTACTACCTGAACGAATGAGTTGAAAATTAAAAGTTGAAGAGTCAATCAAGATATCGCCAATTCGAATTTTCTCAGCATCTAATAAAGTATACTCGAATTTTTGTGGAAGAACTTGGGCCCCATTCTTATCGGCTTGAAAGACCACAGCTCGTGATTTTTCAGTTCCAGCTAAAGCTGAAAAAGACAACGCGACAAAAATAAGAGTCAGTTTCATATTCATCTTAGAACATTGTGAAAGGGAAATTCAAAATGAGCAAGAAAAGATCATCATTTCAAAAGCTGCTCATGGATTTGATGAAGGCTATAGCCCTCTAAAATGGCTCGGATCACCTCTAAAGAGAGGGTCATTTTGGACATAAAGTCTTTGTTCTGAGACACCACTAAGCGGTGAGGGTGCCCGGCCCAAGCTTTTTTGATTTTTTCATTCAGCTGGGTGGCTTCGTTAAAAGATTCTGTTCGAATCGGATTGCTGGTGTCGTAGTAAGGACGGGAGGCTGTGTCTAGATGAATCACCCAACGATAACGGATGAGTTCTTTTCGGCGTGTTGTTTTCAAGGTCTTAAAAAAATGATTTTCTGATTTTGGCCAATAGGCAATGCTATCGAGCGAGCCGCGATCGCAGATGACAAGTTTTGCCTTAGGATGTTCGGCCTCAATCAAGTCTTCCAGTTCTTTTTGAACGTTATAGATCGCATGTTGGGCATGAAAAAGACCTGCGCGGGATTTGATCCTAGGAAATCCACCCCGATAAAGAATGCTAGCCGCCTCGGGGACGATGGCTACAACGGAACCCATTTCTTTTTGCAAAGCTTCGATCAGAGTTGTTTTTCCTCCGGAAGGTCCGCCGGTGATCACTATTTTATGAGACATGATACAGGATGATAGTCGGTTACAGTAAATAGCGCAAACGAAAGGCCACACGAGATAAAAAACGGCGAAACCAAGATGCAGATTGATAGACTTCGTTATCGAATGGCAAGGAGTTCTTTATATCCGAGTGCCACTGTTTTTGTATCAGATCAATGGCTTTTGCTTCATTGAGGACGACCTCCACTTCCAGGTCGTGAAAAAGGCTTCGATAATTTAAATTAGCGGACCCGACGGTCACCCAATCATCGACGATCATCACTTTAGCGTGCAGGATGGAGGTTTGATATTCAAAGATCTTCACCCCCGCCATTGATAATTTGTGGGCTAATTCAAAAGCCGCTAATTTTACAAACGGCACATCCGTTTGGCCTGGTCCCAGAATTTGCACTGAAACCCCGCGTCTGGCGGCTTTTTTTAAGGCCCGCATCAAGGATCGGTGGGGTAAAAAGTAAGCGGTTGTCAGCCAAACTCGATGCTTTGAATTGTGAATACGCCTTAGCAGATCCCGATTCAGGCGCCAGCGCTCTTTGAGCCCCGTATTAAGACGAACTAAAGATTTTCTGGGATCATAATACTTTAAAAGAGGAGATTTTTTTCTTAGACGCAAATCGCTCAATTTTTGAGCGCGATTCCAATCGACAATAAAAGCTTGTGAAAGAATATCAACTTCGGCGCCTTCGACAGCAATGGCGGTGTCCCGCCAGGCGTTCAAACCTTGAGCTTTTCGCGAGTGAACTTGCGTCCAATTGATGCTGCCAACAAAAGCCCATTTTGAATCAACGACCACTATTTTTCGATGGTTGCGTCGATTCAGTTTTCGAAGCAATCGAAAAAGGCTCAAGGCATAAGTTAGAAACATCTTTCGAGAGGCTTTTTGCGCCAAGGGAAAAGGCTCATATATTCTAAATTCCAAGTCGTGGCGCGAACAAAATCCAGAAAGATCGGGAATCGACTGATAGGACCCAAAGCCATCCACTAAAATTTGAATTCGCACCCCACGCTCGCGAGCTCGAACCAATTCGTCAAGAAGCACGCGAGTGATCGAATCGATGTTTAAAATATACACTTCGATCTGAATGTGTTGCTGAGCATTACGAAAACTTTTTACCAACTCGCCGAAATAGAGGTCCCCAGTTCCAAGAACCTCGATGTTAGTCCAGTTTTTTTCAATATCTTCGATCCGAGTCATCCGTTACCTTTAAATTTGATGCAGAGGGTACAATGTATCAAATTGGTCGACATAAAAAAATGGTTTTTGTTCAATGGGAGTCCATGAAAAAAATTATATGCTTATTTATCTTATTATTGCAGTCCCAAGTGTTCGCCGCTGAGATTTCATCCGCTGAAGTCAAAGCGACCGATTCTAAAATAACCGTCGTTTACTTTGGTAAGGGGACGGAGCAAGAGTTTAATGAAAAGATCAAACCCACCTTTAATGAAAACTCCCAATGTAAAAATTGTGAGATCGTTAACTTTACTCCTTATGATGCCAATCAAAAGTATGATGAGAGTAAGCTGTTAGACAAGGTTGGTCAGCTTGAAAATAAAGGTCAAATTATCTTCTTTGATTGGAATGATAAATCCAACTCGAAATTGGAAGCTCTGATTCCTGAACTTCAGAAGTTGAGGGGTCGTGGACAAATCCTCGTTGTCTCAGCGGGGGTGCCCAATACGGCGGATAAGTCATGCCCCTTGTATCAAACTCTGTTTGGTAAAGTTGATGATGCGATTATTGTTGGGGAATTGATTCAGAATGATATTTTATGGCCCAAGTGTTTTTTTGGTCCCGAAATGTTGACAGCTGTTCGTCCGCCGCGTGAGCGCACGGGGCAGGGCATAGGTCCGTTGATTTTTGTCGCACGCTTTGCCGGTCGCTTTAACAAAAGAAAACCTGAAGAATGGCCCGCCTATTTAAAATCTAAAAAAGCAAAAACAAAGCGTATCTGGCCTGAAGTGGAAGAGTTTTTTCCGCGTTCATAAAAATTTTAGCGGCCTGGAAAAATAACAATTCGATCCAAATGTTTTTTTGGAATTTTTAGGTCGATAATGCGAGCTGCCTCCGCGAGCGTATACCTGGATGAAAGATGAATTAAAACAATTTTTTCAGCCTCAATGTCGTCCAGGTGCGGAATGATTTCATCCAGATGCGTGTGACCCCAATCCCGAGCCTGCTGAACTGTTTTTTTATCGTCCAAATAAGTACTTTCCAGAATCAAGACCTTTGATTTTCGAATCCAATCGGGCCCCTTTAAGAATTCAATTTTTGTATCGCCAGTAAAAGAGACCAAGGGTTGGTCGTGAGCTTGATCAATCATTTCACCATTGGTCCGAGCTTTAATGATTTCTTCTCGCGAGGCTCCCTTAAAACGGCTTGATAGTTTATGGGTTCTCTGAAAAAGGGTGTAACCAAAAGATTCAACTCGGTGATAAGTGGGAAAAGCGCGCATGAAATGGTTTTGATTGATTGGAATTTCATCAAGTCCCACACCAATAAATTTGAAATGATACTGATGATCTTCAATTTTTTCCCAGAGTTTCATAATTTGGGTCAGCGGGTCCACCAAAGACGGCGGCATATAGTATTCGGCCACAGGCATACGGAATAAATTTTTCTGGGAAATAATATAAGGAATTCCCGCTGCGTGATCCAAATGACCATGACTGATAAAAAATTTCTTCATTGGAATTAAAAAAGGAAATCCTTGGGCGGTATCAAAAGCTAAATGCAGTTCAGGCATGCAAAGGCTGGTGCGAATTCCTGAGAGCGACATTCCATGAAACTGCAGGTGATCGTATTTCCAGGAGCTTCCGACGTTCATCGTTTTGGATTTGTGGGCAAGCAGCGGGCGACCAAGTCATGACCTAGCCATCGAACAGGTTCTGCCGTGACCCAAGAATCGTGAAACATCGCATATCCACAGCCTTCAAAGACCACTTCGCTGAGTTCAGTGGTCATGAGATTTTTTTCGTCCTTATGCCATGAAGCCATTTTTTCTGACTGCGCAAGCATGAGTTCCATTTGTTCAGCGCTGCTGTATTGCGGCCATTTTTCAAAAATGGTATGTTCTTTCGTTGAGGGCACCGCAAAATATTTTAAAAGATCATCGGTCAGGTCCGACAATTTAACTTCGTCTTTCAGCAAGCCTTGGCAGTGATCGTTCACTTGTTTTGTCCGGGGGCTTTGGGGGGCTTCTTTTTTTAAGGCGGCGATTAAATTATACAAAAAAACTTCGACACCTTGAAAAATCGAACTGGAGTTAGTCAAAATCTCAGGGCAGTTATAAACACAAGTGTGAAGACCTTGTTGATGAAATTGCCGAGAATAATCTTCAAGTTTTTTCTTGGCCCAGCCCTGCAAGTAAGGGCTGTAAGTCGTCCACTGGTAATGGTCTTTCACTAAAACTTCAGTGCCATGATACCCGTAAGCCACATATGAAACTCGTCCCCCAGATTTTTCGATTTTATTTCGAAGGTCGCTAGATAGTTCGACAAGGTCTTTGAATGTTTCTGCCGTGACTTCATCAAAGTTCATCGAACAAAGGCGACCAATATCAGACTCCCAAAATTCTTTGGAACTTAAATGACGTTCGCCCTGGCCTTTGAAGGCACGATTCATCAAGGGCATCACGATTTTTGCGCGAGGGACTCCGCCGGCCATCAAATGGGCGAAAACAACATTGCGACCAGGTTCAATCAGCTTTGCAAGCTCAGTCATGTGCTGGCGAACCCGCGACCTAAAATCTTCGCCACCCTTTTTTCGAGATTCGTTCATGTGCTCAAAGTTAAGCTTTAAATTTTTCCATTCAGAAAGTTTAACGTCTTTCAAAGCTTCAACGGGAGTCATCCCTTGCGAATCAGGCTGCAGATCGAAGCCAGCCTCGAGGGGGACATTAATCAGAGGAGTGGGTTGCAAACTGAGTTCTTCTTGATTAAGGGCTCTTAAGGTTCCATCTTTTTCACGGCGCCCAACAGTGCTTCGAATAATTTTTAAGCCTAGTTTTTCAGCTTCCTCGACCAAACCATTGGCATAGCCCCGTTGGAAAAGTTCACCAAAAAGAACGAGGTAATCCCCCGGTTGATAGCCGCTAAGGGCGGGCTTTTGTTTGAGTGGAACCAAGGGGGCAATGGCCATGAACTCCTCCGATCACTTTATAAAACACGCTGACGGGGTAAGGGGTCAAGACCAAGTGAGCATTGACTCGCTAGGTAAGGATTTTACAATAGAGAAATGCGTGTGATCTCGATGGTTCCTTCTTGGACAGAAACTTTGATTGAAGCCGGCGTTGAAGTCTGTGGGCGCACGCGATTTTGCATTTATCCAAAAGACAAAATAGCCCCTGTTCCTATTGTTGGTGGGACTAAAGATATCAACTGGAAAAAAATTGAAAGCCTTAAGCCCGATCTAATTATTTTTGACCAAGAGGAAAACCCCAAAAGCATGGCTGATGAATGCCCCTACCCGTGGCTTGCGACGCACGTCACAGGCCTGACCAGGGCAAGGGATGAAATGCAAAGAATTGGTGAAACGCTAAAAAACCAAAAAATATTAGAATGGTCTCAAAAATGGGATCAGCTGCTAACGAAACCTTGCGGGCCTTGGTCACTGGCAAAAATACCCGGAGAAATTCAACCGCTTCCTGAGCGCGAGGTCGATTTTTCGCGGCAAATTCTTTATGTGATCTGGAAAAAACCTTGGATGGTGGTCAGTCCAAACACTTATATTGGTTCGGTCCTGAAATTTCTTGGGGCTCCGATCGCTGATCTAGGAACCGATCAGAAATATCCTGAAATTTCTGAAGAGGATTTAAAAAAGTACTATTTATTATTTTCCTCAGAACCATTTCCGTTTGAGAAAATAAAGGATGATTTAGCTGCCAGTGGATTTCATGGCAGCCTTGTCGATGGTGAATCTTACAGCTGGTTTGGAATCCGAAGCCTTAATTTTTTAATGCAGGCTCAGTATAAATCCTTGGAGACCAGGGTTTAAATTGAAATGAATTCAGCAGACGTCGATTGGCCTCTTCGGCTGTCAGGTCGGCTAACTTCGCACCGCTAGGAAGTTGGATTTGATTTTTTGTCATCATTTCAAAATGGTTGAACTGCTCCATGCCGCGCAGGGAAAGGAATAAAAATCGATTTTTTGGATTTCCACTGTCTTGAATTTCTCCAGCGGTGGGATCCTGTTGAATCACATAAAAATTTTCAACCTTATGCAGGGGCTTCATGTTTTTGGGACGCTCGCAAATCAGCAGACCTCGGTTGAGGATCTGAAACAGCTCGCTTGCAGGTTTTGTTTTATCAAGAAAATTATAAAAACTAAGTTTCGTCAGGTTCATCTTTTCAAAAAACCCAACTTTTTGAACAAATAATTCAGGATTAATACGAATCCGGTAACAGCTTTCATAATCTAACAAGTCAAACTGTCCTTGACTGATTTGCTTCCGCAAGGGAAGTCCGCTTGAGATGTTGATTGTGTTTGACGAAGATTCAGCTGTTTGTTTGGTCCAGGCCAGCGAAGTTTGGGCCCCTCCGCCGATAAAAAACAAGTCAGGAACCTTCACACCGAAGCTGGTCGACGCCGTGTGGGAGTGACTGTCAGTGAAAGTATACGACAAGGCAAAAGAATTGGTCACAGCCATATTTTCAAAATGGCCTGACAAATACTCAAAATTTTTAAATTTATTAATATGATAGACTTTTTCTCGGACTAAAAGTTTATCTGCAACACCTGGCATTCGGTCTGAACACTCAAGAGGAGCTGTCCTTTGACCAGATGAATTAAGGGCTGGTGCTAGTAATTCCGTCATAAAATAAACGCAAATTCTTTTTGAGACTTCAGGCGATATTTTATCAGCACCAATTAAACTTAAGGTCTGCTCTTTTGATAATGCTGGAGTCTTTTTAATCGCCTCAGTCAGTAAAGGGCGCGGATCCCGAGTTCCATATCTTGAAGTCGCACTCTGAAAATAATTATTGAGGTCAAAGGCTAAAAGTCGTTGCAGATACTTGAGGCTTGAAGAAGAGGGATCGTCTGAATTGATCAAGACTAAAGAAAGGTTTCGCGCGTAGGTGGAAAGCGAACTTTGGTCGGCCAGAATTTTGGTTTCTTGATTTTGTTCATCAAAGCCCTGAGCCATCATCGTGTCCATGATATTTTTGCGTTCTTGTAAATTTTGATTGAACTGCTTTTGAAATTCAGTCTTTCCCGCGATCACGGCATCCATCACGACCCTTTGATTGTCGACAAGACTGGCTCGAGTATTTTCGCCCATCAGAATTATTTTTGCCTCATAAATAAGAGGTAAAAGACGGGCTTTTGTATCAATTGTCTCTTCAAAGTCTTTAAGACGAGTGCCTTTTTTAGGAACCCAGGATTTTAAATCTGCAGACAAGGTGGCTTTGTCGGAATCGACGGGTAAAATTTGGACAAGAAGTCGATTTCGATTTCCAAGATCGATCGGATTTCTAAAGCTATAGGTCAATGGAAAGATCGTGATATGTCCAGCTCGAGATTGAACGATATTTTGGCTGGCGCTGATAAACCGCGGAGTGATCGCCATTTCTGGATTTTCAGTTAAAACTGATTTGACTAAATAAAGCCCATCTCGCAATCGTTCATTGCCGTCTCGGGGTCCGTGCAAATTCGAGTTATTGACTAAGGTTAAATCCAAGTCCATTTGCAATTCTCGATTGATGACCAAATTCAAATTAGCATCAATATTATGCTTTAAACTCATTAAGTTATATTGGAAAGAGTTGATAAAAATATAACTTGGTTTTTCAACTTCTTTCTGACCTTCGCACTCGTGACCGATCAAGTCTCTGAATTTTAATTCATCGACGCCGATTTCATAAGTTGTCAGCCAAGGATTTATGAAGACATTAATTTTTCGATCAATTCCAAGGTCTGAATTTTTTAATTCAATAAAACCCTTCACATATTTTTGGCAGTCATAAGCTTCAACAACCATTTCTTCAGGCCAACTTACGCAGCCATCCATTTGGGTCGTGATCGGAGCTAATTGTTGAGCCTTCTGTGTTTCTGAAGTTCTAAAGGGAGTGATATTCAACACTTGACCGCGAATAGGCTCGTGATTGATGGGTTGAGATAAGCATGCCTGAGCTTGATATTTTAAAATTCGTCGATGAGCCTTGTCTTCGTCAATTCGAGCTCCAGAAAAAGTAAGGGCTGCAATGGCCACTTTATTTTTTCCATTGAAATCTTCTTTTTCACCGCGCAAAGAAGTGTCTTGTGAGTTCTTTTTTGCGGCGGCTTCCAGATCTGTGTCGATGGGATACTTTCCTGCGACAAACTGATCGACTGTAAACTGAGGATTCTTTTGAACCAAAGAGCTCAGCAATAAAAACCCACTATTGCTGACCGAGCGGTAATCACCCATATAATAGACACCTTCGAAAGGTGCTAAATCTGATAACGCCTGGACTGGGGTGAGCTTAATTCCTAAGTAAAGATGACCCCAGTAAGGAGCTTCAAAATTAAAATGCGCACCAAGGGCGATCACTTTATTATCAATTTGCAAAGATGAAAATTCTTTTGAAGCGAGCACTTTTCTTTGAATTTTACCATTCTCTAGAACAACGTGAATCAATTCTATCTTTCCCTGAAGCTGCCCACTGGTCAGATCAGAAAAAGTTTGTTCGCCCGTCATCCGAGTCAGCTTCACTTGCGGGGTGGCTTGAAAGTCATAATTAATTTCAAAACCTTTGCCGGTGACGCGGTCTTCGACAGCAGCCAGCCGACTCATGTTCAACCAAAGTTGAGAGGGAGATTTTTTCTGCGACAGCGAATTTCCTGATAAAGAAAGCTGAACTTCACTGGCATCTTCGATCAGAAGACCCGTCGGAACCGAGCTTTTAGAAAGGTCGATAGCCTCTTTTGGTTTGGACTCGCCGTGCGACCAAGGATCGATCGCAAAGTTGACGGTTCGAGTTCCAAAGTGAGGACCCAGTCCCTTGATAGTCCGGACAAATTTCAAATATTTTGAAGCCGCTAAATAGTTGTAATTCACTGTTTCAGACCAGATTAAACAACCATTTACATCCGTGACTAAATCTTGCTCGGTTTCCACAATTTGAAATTTCTGACCGATCATAGGTTTTTTTTGTCTTAAATCTGTTAAGCAGGCTTTGTCGTCGTAAACATTAGAGCTGGGCAGGCCCGTTTTTTTATTGATTGAAAGTGAATTCACTTTTCCTTCAAAGGAACTGACCGCAAAAGTTGAGCCATCGCCGTTTCGAGCTTCTTTGGGTTCCGGAAGGTTACAACCACTTAAGATAAGTGCGACAGAAAATGAGACAAGGAGCACCGATAATTTGGTGAAATCAGATGGATTCATAATCTGTCTCCAATCGAATTTCGAAACCTCGAAGACGAGATTGCGAAGGGTCTGCAAAAAGAACTTGCGCTTCAGAATAGAAAGCACCAACGGCTAATTTCTGCTTTTTTAAATGCCATTTTGCCATGGCGGTGTAGCCGACACGATTGGTTCGAAAGTTCTGGTAATTCGAATAAAACGCCGGTGCTGTGTCGGGCTCGATGCGGAAGTAACGTCCCCCCACCTCAAGATCATGCCGTGAGTTTATTAAATAGCGCAAACCTGTCGAGGCAGAATATCCTGTATTCAGTGTTGAAGGGGCCGCTTGATTTTGTGCAGCCGAAGCGCCGATCAAAAGATCCAGTTTAGAGGCCACTGGAAGTTGCCAGTCGGTGGAAGCCTCGACACCTTGATATTTGTAACTAAAAGCCCATTGGCTGTCATTCAAGCGCGTCGTCGTGTTCCCGATCAGCGAGCTGGCCTCTGCCACTTCACTAGGAAGATTTTGATAGGAGAAATATCCGAGGCGATTTTTAGAAAACAAATAGCTTTTTGGTTGCCAATTAATTTGCATCTGAGCGGCGTTTTTAACAGGGACCGTTTCCACTTGCGTGGTTCCCGTTTGCAGAGAGTTTGATGAGGGGATCGAGGACTCAGCGACCCAACGTAAATCCCAGTTGTTAAAAGAATTTTTTAAAGTGATCCGCGCTCCAGGAAATGGCAGTTCATCGGCCACTAAAAAGGAGTGAAGGTCAGCTTGATTCAGGGCGCCCGCTGAAAACCAAAAAAAACTGGCGGGAAGCCATTGGATCGCGGCTTGCCTGAGGCCTAAACTATTCGAAGGCGCGTTGGCTCCATCTAAAGCTTGCACTCGCCCTGTTTGAAATTTTATGGATGGTTCCAGATCGAAGGAAAGTTCGTCGCTCAGCCAATACTTTGATTCAAGATTTAATTTAGATTCAAAAAGTTGTTGATTTGAAATTTGGCTGCTGGCGGTTGTGCCTTCACTATAGCTGCTGCCAGTGGCTTTAAATTGCCATTTTAAATCTAAAGTACGCTCTGCGGAATCATCCATCTGATTTCGGGTTAACCACTGCGCCCTGGTTTCAGTTTGGGCGTTTGATACCATTGGACCCAACAATAGGACCAGAAACGAGAATCCACTCGTTAAAAATGCCTTCTTTAAAATCCGAGGCTTTTTCAGCCACATAATGACCACCCTTATCCTACAAAGTACTTCAAAATGCGTGCTCAAAAGAAAGCTCCCAAGTCCTTGATAGCTGTAGACTAAATGAGGGTCCCTTCGACGATGTGACAAATTCGGCCAACAGGGGAGGCCTTTTTAGAAGGCTTGTCTCAATTTGAGACAGAGTTTAAAGCTGAAAAAGTTTGAACAATCTTTTGTGTGACGCCGGTTCTAGATTTCACAACAGAAGCAATATTTTGGTGACCTTCTGGAGTCAGTGAAAGGCTGAATTGCCAGAATTTCTGAAGGTCTTCGGGGGATTGAATACAATGAACAAAAGTCTGCTTTTGAAATTCAAGGGCTTCACGATTATTTTGGTGAAAGGGCCCCACGCAGACGGGCAGCCCACAGGCCAAAGGTTCCATCACAGAGTGAACTTGTCGGCGAAAGGAGCCGCCGACAAAAGCGGCCGTTCCCCAAGTGTAGAGTTCCGCTAAAATACCAATTTGATCGACAATTAAAACATCTTTTGTCCAAGGCTTATTTTCCGAATAAAATTGGACCTCGATATTTTTAGAAACGAGAAATTTTGAAATTTTTTGCAGTCGATGAGGAGATATTTCATGGGGCGCCAGCAAAAGTTTAACCAAGGGGTTTGCACGCTGACTTGCAAACCAAGAAAATAAAACCACTTCGTCTTCTGGCCAAGTCGATCCCGCCACCAGGATTTTGAAATCCGCTGGTGGCCTTGAACGTTCATTCAAAGCCTGTGGATGATCTAAACGATAAAAAACTTGATCATAGCGAGTATCTCCAGCGATGACGGATTTCTGAAATCCACAATCGAGTAATTCCTTTTGATCATCGGCTGAAACCACCATAACTTGAGTCAGTTGATTCATTGTCCAAATTGTTAAAAAACGAGTTAACCCTTTCAGCCGAGAGCTCTTTTCAGAGAAGGTTCCAGAAAATAGAATCGATGGAATTTTTCTAAGTTTTAGTTGATAGGAAATTTCAGGCCAAACATCGGTACGCGCAAAATAGACGGCTCGTGGTTGAACTCGATTCAGAAAATCCTGACAAGCCTTTGCCGAATCCCAGGGTGAAGGGCCCCAGGCATCCAATTCTGTGATCTTTTGAAGAATTTTTTTTGCGGACGGCGAAGAGTAGGTGGCAACAATCGGAATTTTTGGAAATTGCTGTTTAAATTCGCGAATCAAAGGCCGGGCATATTCAATTTCACCGCTGGCTGCATGAATCCAAATTGGGGATTGGAGAGGCGCAGTTGAGTCCCTCAGGTAGACCCATTGATTTCTTTGCCGTTCTTCAGAAATGTTTTTTAGCTTTCCACGAATAAAGGGCTTAAGGATCCATAAAATAAATGTCACCAAGGGGACGAAAAAATGGCGGTAGAAATAAAATAAAATAAAGCCGATCAAAATAGCTCCAGGATTTTCAAAAGCTCATGGCGAACTTGAGCCGGCGAAATATCTTTTAAACATTGCTGGAAATTGGGATTCACACAAGGACCTTGGCCATGCTTGCTGCAAGGTCGACAGGCCAAATTAACTTGAAGAATTTTTGTCGTTAGTCTTGACGGAAAACCAAAGGGTGCTGGTCCCATCAGGGCGATGGAAGGTCGGCCCAACTGTTCGCCAACATGCAGTAAGCCCGTGTCATTGCTCACAAGGGCTTTTGCATTCGCAATGACAGCCGCACTTTGGCGAAGATTGGTTTTTCCAGCAAGATTAAAAACTCGATCCGGAGCTGAAGCCACTAACTTTTCTAAAAAATGATCCTCTGGTCCGCCCAATAAAACAAAGTTTTGCGAGGGCAAACTAAGAATTAGATTTTGCCAGTGCACTAATGGCCAACGTTTTAATTCAAAAGCGGCCGACGGAGCCAAGGCAATAAAAGTTTCTGGCAGACCTTTTTTTGTATTTAAGATTTCAGAACTTTCCAAAAATAGCTGAGGTGTTGAAGGTAAATCTAATGAAAGACCCCAAGCCTGCAAAGGCTCTAGCAAGTCCCTTTGTCCAGAAAAAGGCTGTTGAAAGGTATTGATTCGAAATTTAAAAAGTAAAAGTCTTTTCCATCGGCGGATCGAGCGGCGCAAAAGCTGCGGCCGCTTTCCCACCCAAGGAAATTGCAGAAACAGGGTGATCAGATGCGAGCGCAAGTTATTGTGAGCATCATAAACGCGAGTAAACTGCTCGTGTCGTAAAGTTTTAGCCAAGCTGAGAAGGCCCCGCCGACCTTGGCTTCTGGAGTAACTCCAAACGCGATCAATCCCAGGATGATTTTCCAGCAAGGGAGCCATGTCTTCGCGGGTGACCCAATGGACTTGACTGCCAGGAAAGTGGGTCTTTAAAACTGTCGGAAGACTCAAACATTGAGTGACATCACCGAAGCTAGAAAACCGTATGATCAGAAGCTTTTCTTTGAACATGAGGGAACAGGTTAGCAAAGGCTCAGGACGGGGTCAAAATATACGGCTTATTTATCCTCTATCGTAATAATTTTATTGGCTTTATTGCGTCTTTGAGAATTCTTTGATAGCGCTTAGCCGTGACCTGTGAACCGTAACCCCTGGGATCTTTCTAAAAATAGTGGGCTTTTTGAAGATCTTTGAAGTTAAAGAATTTATTGGTCAGAGATGGTCCTGGCGGGGGGGGGATTACCCGGAGAGTTGACCTCTGCATTTTTCATGGATTGATTTCGCTGATCTACTCAGTGTAGATCGAGAAAAAAATTATTGCTCCTAAG
>JAYWEQ010000040.1:0-3310 GCA_043779185.1 Pseudobdellovibrionaceae bacterium | reverse complement strand
AACGAGGAGAGGGACACTGTCTGGTGGGCAGTTTGACTGGGGCGGTCGCCTCCCAAAAAGTAACGGAGGCGCGCGATGGTCCCCTCAGCCTGATTGGAAACCAGGCGTCGAGTGCATTGGCATAAGGGGGCTTGACTGCGAGACCTACAAGTCGAGCAGGTGCGAAAGCAGGCCAAAGTGATCCGGTGGTCCCGCGTGGAAGGGCCATCGCTCAACGGATAAAAGGTACTCCGGGGATAACAGGCTTATTCCGCCCAAGAGTCCATATCGACGGCGGAGTTTGGCACCTCGATGTCGGCTCATCACATCCTGGGGCTGGAGCAGGTCCCAAGGGTTTAGCTGTTCGCTAATTAAAGTGGTACGCGAGCTGGGTTCAGAACGTCGTGAGACAGTTTGGTCCTTATCTTCTGTGGGCGTAAGAAATTTGAGCAGACCTGTCCTTAGTACGAGAGGACCGGGATGGACGAACCTCTGGTGTTCCAGTTGTTCCGCCAGGAGCAGCGCTGGGTAGCTATGTTCGGAATAGATAACCGCTGAAAGCATCTAAGCGGGAAGCTAACTGCAAGATTAGATTTCTCTGGGCTTCGGCCCCTAAAGGACCCTCGGAGACTACGAGGTTGATAGGTAGGAGGTGTACATACAGCAATGTATTTAGCTGACCTATACTAATAGTCCGTGAGGCTTTTATATAATTTTTATTTCAAATCATGTAAGAATGGTCTTGAACCTTTTTGCTAAAAATCAGCTAAATCAATTTTTCAATCTTCAAAAAACTAACTAAATTTATATAAGACTTGCTGGTGTTTTTAGCAGCGGGGCCACACCTGATCCCATTCCGAACTCAGAAGTTAAGCCCGCTTGCGGCGATGGTATTGCATCGGTGACGATGTGGGAGAGTAGCACGACGCCAGCTCTAATTTTCTTAACCCGATCAGGGAAACTTGGTCGGGTTTTTTTTTGCCTTTACAGTTTGGCTCCACTTGTGGCGGTGAAGGACGTTAAGTCCTCTTTGTCTAAATGATAAATTCTGCTAGCTTCCCACTTTTTATTTTGGGTGGAGTTTTCGAACAGATTGAATTGTAAGATGAGGATAGCTTCGCTTGCTGGAGTGAAGTTTTCAATGGCATCAATTTGCAGCGAGTACTCTCCTTTTGCAACGACCTCAAATGGTAAAATGATGCTGCTTAAAATTGTTTCTTTCCAAGCCGGTTTTTTTGTATGAATTGTGATTCGGATTTTTGAAACCATTTGAACTGTACTGGGGAAAAAATTTTGTTTTTGAGCGACTCTTAAGTCTTGATCAATTTTTTTGCTGAGAGGCACTGTCTGGGGCTCATGGGTTTCTTGATTGATAAAAAAAATACCAAGGGCGAGCAAAAAAACTGAAATTAAAATTGTGACTATGTTTTTCATATGGACTGTCATTAGCTTGAAGCTGAAATCCTGAAAGAACAAGACAGGGTTTATCGAGTCCTGTGTCCATAATGGTCCCTTTTAAGAAGGGCTCTTGTGGATTTTTAACTTATTGAATTTCAAAGGTTTTTTTAAATAACAGCTTGTCACTGTCCAGAGGTTGGACAGTCTGGTAAAAAATTCCATGCTTATTGCAGGCTCTTATAGGTCAGTAATTTCAATAAGTTAAAAGAACTCTTTCATTTTGGCACTTTCCTTGGATCACCTGTGGGTACGAGGTGGTGTATGAAAAAGTCACTAGGTTGGACAGCGGTCCTTGGATCTGTTGTTTTTTATGTTGTGGCCTGTGCTCCTGTTAACTTTGGAGTCAACAATAGCCCTGTGAATGGATTTACTCAATTTTGTGCGACCAGCTCGGGCGGCGCGGTTTGTGATTACACCGAAGATGTTTCTGGCCCTAAGGTTGATATCCTTTTTATAAATGATAATTCGGCTTCAATGTCTTTTGAACAGAAAGCCTTAGCCAACCGGTTTGCAGGCTTTATCCAGATGTTAGACGGAAAGCATGTTGATTATCGAATTGCCATGACGACAACAGATATTCATGCGGGACAAGATGACAACGAGCCTCGACCTATAAATGGTAATGGCGCTTTGCAAAATGGAAATTTAATTTCTTTTGGCGATGGTATTAACTTTCTAACTCCTGCTGTTGGTGACCGTGTTGGCCGATTTAATGCTGCGGTGGTTCGTCCAGAAACTTTGCAGTGTGAGCAGTTTATTGCAAATTGGGTATCTGCCCATGGAACTGGCACTTTAAGTTCAGATGCTTACAAAACTCAGTACAAAGCAAACTGTCCTTCTGGTGATGAGCGCGGCACTTACGCTGCCAATTTAGCAATTAAAAATAATTCTGGTGGATTCTTACGGGCAGATGCTTACTTAGCGATTATTTTTGTTTCTGATGAAGATGTGCGAAGCGGACTTTATTGCGGTGGGGCTAACAATCCAAGTTGTGCAGCGACCGGATATCCTTTGGAAGACTTGGATCAGCCACTGAGTTTGTTTAATACATTTAAAAGTCAGGGAAAAGATAAGATCACCGAAATTCATGCGATTGTTGTGACTGATGACACTTGTCTTGCTGAGCAAAACTCTCAGACATTGGGAAGCCCTCCTGTCGCGGCGACAAAAGGATTAGTTTCAGGAAGCCTTGGAAAACTTTATTTGAACTTTCCTCAAAGTGGATGGGGCGTTGCGGTAAGCATCTGTATGAATAACTACACTTCATCACTGGCTCCGATTGCCAATAAAATTGCAATTAACAAGGGCGCCGTGATTGGCTGTGATCAGCCGATCAACCTTCAGGTCACTCCGATTCCTGCTAATGCTTCTTTTTCCTACACACGAACTGGAAAAAGTATTGTTTATAATATGCAGCTGCCCCCTGGAAGCCAGGTTCATTTTACCTATAGCTGTCCGAATCAGTTTTGAGTTGGTGAGGCCGGTTGTAGTTCCTAAAAAGTCTTCTATCGTTTTGTTTTGAGACGATTTCGTGCTTACCGGTAAATAAATGTTACTAAAGGATTCGTTCTTTTTCTTCATTTATCCTGCCTTTTTAAGATTATCGGTCTGTTGCATCAGTTCATTAATTGCTTTAAGCTTTTGTTCCACTTTTTTTCTTAACTGAACTGGGTTGTGCAGATCCCTGATCGCTAGAAGCTCTTTTTCTTTTTCAGGAGTTAATACTTTTGATTCGATAAGTCTCTCTAACGGAGTTTTTGGTGTGTCGTAGTATTTGCGCAGTTTTGACTTAGTTCGTATTTTTTCTTTCAGTTTCATTTGCGGCATAAAAAAGTTATTTAAAATAGACCATTCGTTGTCATACAGATCATTG
>JAYWEQ010000039.1:0-24909 GCA_043779185.1 Pseudobdellovibrionaceae bacterium | reverse complement strand
CCGGGATAAAAAAGGTTTTTGAAAAATATTTCTGATTGTCGAAAACTTTGACATTGGGGCCGGTGGATTTATCCTGAGTTTAGCAAACTTGCAGATCGGAAAAAAATATTGGTCCTAAAAACGGGGCCCAAGGCAGGACTCGAAACACAGAAGTGGTTGTTCCTAGCTCCGCAGCGGTTATTGACTGCGTTATTGAATTAAAATATTATAGTTTTTTAAAAATACTTCTTGCTGGTCATTTTTGGTTTCCTAATCTGGATTCTGTTTGAAGATAATAAAACACTTGATCCCGATGATGTTTATTTTCTTTTAGCTTATTAGAAGCGATTTGCTGCGATACTGCACGGTCAATTTTTAGGCTTTGTAATTGTGAAATCAGAAAGAAAAAGCCTAAAATTGTCCTTGAAAATTCCATGGTATGTTCCTTTTAGCTTTTCAAAAGGAGACTTAGATGCAATCAACTTTAATTAAATTAGAATCAAAATGGACGAACGAAAATATAAACCTAAAATATATTTCAAACGACGAGCTTCTTTTTAGAACTGAAACTTTAGTTCAAACTGAACGCAAAATAATGCATCTAGTTTTAACACATGTTTTAGAAATCATGGATCGTAAACTGTATGCCGATATGGGCTTTGATAGCATGTATACAATGATGACTAAAAAATATGGCTACTCTGAGCCTTCGGCTTTACGCCGAATTGATGCAGCAAAGCTTTTAAGAAAAGTTCCCGACGTCGCAGAAAGGCTAAAAGCAGGAACCCTTAATTTATCGCAAGCGGTCTTACTGCAAAAGTGCCTTGAATCAGAAGCCAAGAAAGGCGAGCTTGTTTCTGAAGTCAAAACTCAAGAAATCTTAGAAAAACTTGAAAACTGCAATCGCTTTGAATCTAGGCAAGTTCTAGCCAAAGAATTTGATCTGCCTTTGAAAATCCAAGAAATTGTGCGCCCCCAAAAAGATGAATCCGTCCGCCTTGAAATCACTTTCACCAAAGAACAATTTGAAGAGCTTAAGAAAGCAAAAAGCTTGCTGTCCCATATTGCTCACACCGGATCCTTGGCTGAAGTTATTTCTGTGCTGGCTAGTAAATTTAACCATTCAAAACTGGGGAAGCCAGTTCATTCAGTTCAGATTAAAAATCCGATCAAAAGTCAAAGTGAAGCCGCTACGGAGTTCAAAAAAGCAATGCCTGCAAATAAAAAGCGCCCTCATATTCCAGTGCATCTGAAAAGGAAACTTTACTTGGAAGCAAAAGGCTGCTGCCAATACCAAAACCCTGATGGTAGTCGCTGCGGATCTGAGTTTCAAATTCAGATTGATCATGTGACACCGGTGGCTTGGGGAGGAACAACTTCGGCTGAAAACTTGCGTTTGCTGTGCCGGACCCACAATATATTTGCCGCCAGGCAGTTAGGGTTGCATTGGGACGCTCAAAGCTAATTAATCGCCTTGCCCATCGGCGGCCCAGGGACTTTAAAAAATGTCCATGTAAGAATGTCTTCATCAATGACAGCGCCCTTGCAAAGGTTTCGCCCAAAGAGTATTAAAGGCATGTGAAAACCACCGATTTTTCGTCCTTAGCTTTATCGCCTGATTTGCTGGCCATTATCAAAGAACTTGGTTTTGATCAGATGACGCCGATTCAAGCTGAAAGCATTCCGCCCCTTTTGCTAGGAAAAGATTTGATTGGCCAATCAAAAACAGGCAGTGGAAAAACCGCTGCCTTTGCGTTGCCGATCTTGCAAAAAACCACCACTCATCATCGCTACCGAGATCTGCAAGCCTTAATTCTGTGCCCGACCCGCGAGCTTTGCACGCAGGTGGCTCGTGAAATCAGGAAATTGGGTCGTCGTCACACCAGCCTACAAGTTTTAATTCTTTCAGGAGGCTTGCCACTCAGGCCCCAATTAGATGCTCTTCATAAGGGTGTGCATATTGTTGTGGGAACTCCTGGCCGAGTCCTTGATGTGATCAGCCGAAATCGAATTGATTTCAGTCGCGTTCATACTTTGGTATTGGATGAAGCCGACACGATGTTAGATATGGGCTTTGAAGAAGATATCGATGCGATCATTCGTGAAGTGCCGGGAACAAGACAAACGATTTTCTTTTCGGCGACTTTTCCTCATTCGATTGCGAATTTAACAAAAAAATATCAAATCAATCCGGTCAAAATAAAAATTGAAGAGGCGCCAGAGTCCATTCCTAGCATCCAGCAAATTGCCTATGCATCCGATCCAGAAAATAAAGTCGGAACTTTGATTCGCGTTTTGCAACAGCACAATCCCAAATCAGCCATTGTCTTTTGCAACCGCAAAGCTTCCGTCGCAGAGCTGGCTGAAACTTTGGCCGAACAAGGTTTAAGTTCTGATTGTTTGCACGGTGATCTTGAACAAGTCGATCGCGATAAGGTGATGGCTCTTTTTAGAAATGGCAGCACCCGAGTTCTAATTGCGACGGATGTAGCGGCGCGGGGTTTGGATATCAAAGACTTGGATTTAGTGATCAATTTTGAGCTTCCTCATCAAGCAGATATTTATGTTCATCGCATTGGTCGCACCGGACGGGCCGGTCAGACAGGCACAGCCGTTTCCCTCATCAGTGAAGATGAAACCCCAAGGCTGCGTGAGATTGAAGAATTCACCGGCGCCAAGTTCGAATACAAAACCTTAGGATTTAAAAATCAAGAAGGGATTGGAAAAAGTTCGACTTTGCGTGAGGCCGAAATGCAGACTTTATCGATCGGTGGAGGTCGAAAAGATAAACTGCGCCCCGGTGATATTTTAGGGGCCCTGACCGGCGAAGCGGGTGGGCTGAAGGGGTCCGACATTGGTAAGATTGAAATTCATGACCGTATTTCTTACGTGGCTGTTTCGTCGCACTTAGCGTCCATTGCCATGCAAAGTCTAAGGGACGGGCGAATTAAAGGCTTAAAATTTCACGTGCGCCTGATCAAATAATAAAATTAGCTTCGCACTTGCCCTGTGCCGTCAGCGATCCAGCGTAAAGACGTCAGTTCTTTTAAGCCAACGGGTCCGCGGACATGCAGCTTCTGCGTGCTGATGCCAAGCTCACCCCCCAAGCCGAATTCAAAACCATCTGTAAAACGGGTGGACGCATTCCAGTAGACAACAGCGGCATCAATTGAATTTTGAAAAAGACGAGCGCTTTTTTCAGAGGCCGTGACGATGCATTCAGAATGGCGGGAGCCATGTTTTTCGATATGATCTAAGGCGTCTTCTAAAGATCGGACCACGCGGCAATTGATTTTAAAATCCAAGTACTCCGTATCAAAACTTTCCGCCGTGGCGGCGTGAGCCCATTTTTTTCCATTTAAAACTTTTAAAGTTTGTGGGCAGCAAAACCATTCGACTTTAAATTTTTCAAGGCGGTCATAAATTTGTGGCAAATAAGAAATATTTTTTTCATGAATCAAAAGCGTTTCGATAGAATTACAAACCCCGGGCCGCTGAGTTTTTGCATTGACGATGATATTTGAAGCCATTTCAAAGTCAGCATCGTCGTGAACATAAACATGACATAAGCCGCGATCATTTTTGATCACGGGGATGGTGGCGTTTTCAGTGACATATTTAATTAAACTGTCACCGCCGCGAGGGACCAGCACATCGATCATAGTATTTTGCTTCATTAAGGCTTGCACCAAATCCCGACTGGGATCAGTGATGCCCCAAAAAATATTTTTATCGAGCGAAGCGTTTTCTAAGGCCTGTTCAATGATTGAATAAATCACTTGGCTTGTTTCCAAGGACTCTGAGCCACCGCGAAGAATCAACGCATTGCCTGACTTTAAAGCTAATGAAAAAGCTTCCGTAATCACATTGGGTCGCGCTTCAAAAATCATTAAAATAACTCCCAACGGGGAGCGAACTTGTTTAAGTAAAATCCCATTGGCAAGATGTTTAGGTTCCTGAGTTTCCCCCAACGGATCAGGAAGGGCTATGACTTCCCGAAGACTTTGCTGCATTTGTTCAAGCCGCGGGAGTGTGAGCGTCAACCGATCTCGGAAGGCCTCGGTGGCCTTCGTGGACTTCGTGTCTAATTTCTGCAAATCTTTTTCGTTGGCCGCCAGGATCTGCGGAGCCTGAGTCGATAGCATCGAAATCAAATTCTCAAGCACCAAATTTCGGCTGGCCAGTGGACTTTGTCGCAAACTCCGAGAGGCCCGTCGGACTTGCAGAAGTCGATTCGTAGATTCAGGATTCATAGGAGGCTCCACTTATTTCTTTTTCGACTTTAAAAGGGGGGCTGTTGGGCCGACATAGGTTCCAATCGTTTCATTAGCTGCGATCTTTAGTAAATTATTCGGTAAATCACCCCGCAAAATCCAAGTGGGAATCGATTTTCCCTGAGCAAAAGCCGCCGCCCGCATTTTAGAGTACATCCCCCCGCGACCGACCGAAGAAGTGGCCCTTGAATCCATGGAAGAAAGCAAAGTTTGAGTGACTTTGGGAAGGTGGGAAATCAAGCGCGCTTTGGGATTTTTTTCAGGGGGACTGTCATAAAGCCCCTCGACATTGGTTAAGATAATCAGGCGTTCAGCCCCCATAAGACTGGCCACCTTGGCCGAAAGCAAGTCGTTATCGCCAAATTGGATTTCTTCGGTAGCGACGGCATCGTTTTCATTTAAAATGGGAACCACCTTCCACTGCAAAAGGGTGGCTAGGGTATTTTTCAAGTTTTGGCGTTGCTTTGCGCGGGTCATATCATCATAAGTCAAAAGCACCTGAGCCCCCATCAGGCCGGTGGCATTCAATGCCAAATTATAAGAATCCATCAGCATGGGCTGACCAATGGCGCTGAGAGCCTGCTTTTCCGGGAGTTTTTTCCATTGTTTGCGGGTCCGTGAGCGGGCCGAGGCAATCGCTCCTGACGTCACCCAAATGATATCGACTTGAAATTTCTGTTTTAACTCGGACACTTGCTGCATCAGCGACTTCAGCAAGATAGGACCACCTTCGACATAAATGGCACTGCCTATTTTGATCACCCAGATTGGTTTTTTACGATTTTTTTTAATTGTCATCCCCTTCGAGTAAATCACTGTTCTTTCAGGCTGTACAGATTCGGACAGGATCTTGGACCGGTATCACTCCATGTTAAAGCCCGGGTGAACAAACTAAAAACCTCATTATTTTGAAAAATAACTTACATTCGCGCTTAAAAGTGTTATCTTGATCTCAGAAAGTTTTAACTAGAGAGGTTTTTTAATGAGCACAGGTACAGTGAAGTTTTTTAACTCGGGCAAAGGTTTCGGATTCATTACTCCAGATGACGGAAAAGATTTATTTTTCCACATCTCTGAAGTTCAAGGAACTGAGCCAAAAGATGGCGATAAAGTTGAGTTTGAAGTTGGACAAGGAAAAAAAGGTCCTTGCGCAACAAATGTTCGAGTCAAAAACTAAGTTATAAAAATTTAGATTTCAGGGGTTCTTTTGGGAACTGAAAACGGAGCCCGTCTCCGGCAGAGAAAACCAAAGAGCCCTTGTTTAAAATGTTTTTTGAATTCAAGTCTTTGCATCTGCTCCCTTCTTCCGACATTAGACCTAAAGACAAAAATCAGTTTGATCATTCACGCAAAAGAAATGAAACGAACCACAAATTCGGGTCGTTTGGCTTTGCATTGTCTAACCAATAGTGAACTTCGAATCCGCGGCGAATCAAAACAGTCTTTAGATTTAAGCGATCTTCTAGATCCGTCCTATCATAGCTTACTCTTTTATCCTTCTAAGGATGCCGCAGAACTGACGATGGATTACCTTCGCTTGTTAAGTAAGAAGCCCATCCACTTGATTGTGCCTGATGGAAACTGGCGACAAGCCAGCAAAGTACAAACCCGTCATCCTGAGCTTAAAAATATTCCTCGAGTTATGTTAAAGCGACCTAATCTTGCGAAGTTCCACTTGCGGGCTGAAAGTTCAGAATTTGGCATGTCGACTTTAGAAGCGATCGCCCATGCTCTTGGCCTGATTGAAGGTGCCTTGGTTGGTGAAGAACTTTTGAAAGTTTACAATGCAAAGCTTGAACGCACTTTGCTGGGTCGTGGAATTAAGATCGTTTAAACAGTTGCTAAAAATAAAAAATATAGGCATTGAACACTAAAGATTCCGCTGACTTGTAGGGCGGACTGAAGCCATTACTTCCCAGGGGTTTCTAGTGAAAATGCTGACGATTCAAGGCCTCCTGCTGACCGTTTTTTTGACTTCTCAAGTGGACGCCGCGCCTTTAAGTTTTCGGGGTTATTTGCGAAGTAGCGCCGGCAGTAATTTAAAAGGTGGGCAGCAAGAGTGTTTTAATAATCCAGGCTCTTTCGGAAATGAGTTTCGCGTCGGCAACGAATGTGGAATGTACGGTGAAGCCACATTTGCTTCAGATCTGACCGATCAGATTAAATTTCCCGAAGTGTCGTCGCAGGCTTATTTGACTTTTTCATACAACTACCAGAATCGCACAGATTATGAGCTGACCAACCAAAATTGGGTCATTCGCCAAGCCTATGTTGATTTGGGAATCCAGCAAGAGTTGCCGGGCGTCTTTTGGGTCGGAAAAAGATATTACCGCTGGGGCGATATCTCGGCCCTCGATTTTTATCCTGTGCAAATGAATGGCGTCGGTGCCGGATACGGCGACTTAAGAAAAGGCCCCGGACTTTGGCATTTTGCGATCATCCAGAATTCTGAATCAAAAGAAATCAACGGTACCGGGACTGCGATCGCCACCGAAAATCAAGTGGCGGCAAAAACAACGGTGCATCTGCGCCTTGAGGAAGTGGCGGTAGGAGCCGAAAATACTTTGGCCTTTTGGTTGACCGGAGGATCGACGCCGGCCACAAAATCAATCCCTTCTCCTGGGACGGATTACAAAGCTGGGACCGGTGGTTTTCTTGCTGTCAAAAACCAATGGGTGGGAGTTCGTTTTAAAAATGAAACGGCGTTGGCTTATGGCCAAGGTGTGATGACCGGAATGGGCTCGAGTGGCGAACTGGTTAAAGATTGCTCGGATTCTTCGCTTGCAATTTGCACGACGCAAAGTTCGGATCGGATTCGATTTTGGAATGCCGCTCTGGTCGAAAATGACAAGTGGTCAGGACAGTTCAGTTTTGTTTACGATAACCTTAACAAGCGCACTTCCAGCGATGCTCGAGTGCGATGGATCAGTGTGGCGGCCGAGCCCATTTATTATATCACCGATCATATTCATTTTATTTCAGTCTTTGGAATATCGAATGTTTTGGATGAGTCAGATGGCTTAGGAACAAGGACGCTTTCGCAGATCACTCTTGGACCGCAAATCACGGTGGCTAAAGGATTTTATTCCAGACCAGTTCTAAGGGCCTTGTACAGCGCCAGATTCTGGAATCGAGCCAACGAAGCCAGTTTTGCAGGGACCTCGGCCCGCGGTCGAGATGATGCTCAAAGCCTGGTGGCCCAGGTTGAGGTCTGGTTTTAAATTTTTTTTTGCTCGGCAGCGCTCTGTGATTCTAAAATAATAGCATGCGACGAATTTTTTTTCTGATGCCATTCCTATGGATTTTAAATGCTTGCACAACAGAAAGCTCGCAGATCGAGGACGTCAGTCTGGACGAAGCCCGATTCCAGTTAAAAACTGAGATGAAAGCCGTTCTGGATGAGCGAATGAAGGGAAAAGAAATCTTAAAGGAGAACTATTTAAGCAAAGTTTTAGATCGCAGTGAATTCAAAGTCAATGATGTCAAAAGATCTGATGAGACAGCCAAAGTTCAAATTGAAATCAAAACAATTCCTTTAAAAGTTCGCGAAGCCTTGACTGATATTATGGTGAAATTGGACCCGGCTCAGGAAAATAACTTTAATGTGCCGGATGCCCTTTCGTTAATTTCAAAACAACTGGGTGTGGACCCTTCGGCAAGCTTCCAAATTCAAAAATTAATTCTTCTTAAAAAAGACGCTATTTGGAAAGTGCAATCGCCGAAGCCTCAGGCGCTGACGAAGTAAAGCAAATCAACCGACCAGAAATAATATCAAGCTGTGCACCATATTCTTTTGCAAGCCATCTTAAAGTCGCTTCTGAAAAAAAACAAACATGGGATGGGTCTCGGGCGTAACCCCAATTTTGTAAATCTGTGCCCTCTTTAAATAAATCTGTCATTAAAACCAAATGACCTGTTTCTTTTAGCCAACTAAAAAGCTTTTTGAATTCGTGGCCAGGATGATAAAAATGTTCAGCCGCTTCGGTGCAAGTGATAAAATCAAATGTCTTTATGGGAAGATTTTTAAAATCCGACAGCGCTTCAGAAAAAAAATAGGGATCATAAGAATACATTTTGTAATTTTCTTTGCTTAACAACTGACTTAAAACAGGACTGGGTCCACAGCCAAAATCAAGACCCAAGGCGGGGCTGGGATAAAGGCGCTTGATTTGTTCGACGACAGGCCACAAAAAATTCACATAGGCGGGGTCACTGATGCTATTTTCATGCAGATCGTAGCGTTTTTTTTCTTCGATCGGGGACAGGTGTAACATGGGATCTTTAAAAATGAGCTGGCATTGGCCACACCTAAAAAAATCGGCTTTTTGAAATTCTGAAACTTCAAAACTTTGGCACAAGCAACAAACAGTCATGCTCAGGGATTACACTTCTAGCTTCAATCAGGCAATCATGATTCAATCATAACATCGACAAAGTCTATGCTGTGAAGGAGGGCGGTCGTGAGTTTCGATCCCTATGAGTTAATGGCCGGATTCATCTTTGGAGTGATTGGCTGGTGGATGCTGAAAGAAGGTCGCAAACGAGGCGAGATTCAGATTGCATTGATGGGGCTGGCCCTGATGATTGTGCCCTATTTTACAACGGGTCTTAAAATGATGCTGATCGTTTGCGTTGGGATTTGCTTATGGGCTTATAATATCTGGTAGTTGGTCGATGGACCTTTGTCTTCTATAGAATGCGGCTCTGCAAGCCGATAAAAGCGTATGGAAATTAAATCTGCTTTTAGATCTTGGGTTTCGCGGTGGGGCTTTGTCGTTTCCATGTTTTCGTTTTTGGCGTTTGTCATTTTGGCAGCGACCAGCATTAACGAGTTCTTAGTTCAATCTCGCTGGGTCGAACACACCACAGATGTGATCGCAACAGTGCGCGAGGTTTCAATTTTAAGTGAGCGGGCAGCAGCTGGCCAACGCGCCTATATCATCAAACCTGATCAAGAATTTTATGATGTTTACTCGAAGGCCGTGGAAGGTTTGACAGCCAACGTTGATATTTTAGAGCAATTGATATCAGATAATCCAGTTCAATTAAAAAATTATGCAGAGCTTAAGCATCTTTTGATGGTCCATCTTGAAAATTTGGAAAAGAGAATTAAAATCCGTGATCAACAAAATATCACTTCGATCAACGATCTAAGGGCTGTTTTTGCAAAAATGATCGCCGAAGAAGATCGACTGATGAAAATTCGAACCGATCGAACCAGGAATATTGGTCATCTGACAATCCTATTTTTAATTTTTGGAGCGGGGTTGGCTGCGGGCTTGATGTTTTTAAATCGACGCTCTATTTTAAAGGCGTCGGAAAAAGTAGTCGAGCAATCCAATCTTTTTAATTTAATTCTTCATAGTATTGGGGATGGGCTGATTGTTGTGAACACGAGCGGAAACCTGATCCATTATAATGAGGCCATCAGCCAAATTTTTGAATTTCCCTTTTCAACTCTGAAAGAGGACATCAGGGGATATTTTAAAGGATTGCTGGATCCAAAAACCTTAAAACCATTCAGCCCGGAGCGATCGCCACTAGCCTTGGCTTTGAAAGGGGAAGGACACGACAGTCTTGAACTTCTTTACAGAAAAAATCCTGAGACAACTCAAGGGATCCATTTAGCTGTCAGCACAAGGGCTTTGTATGATGGGGCCGGTGAAATTGTGGGCGCCCTGGCCCTGATTCGTAATATTACAAAGCAAAAAAATATGGAAACGGATTGGAAAAAGGCCGAACAAGCAGCGCTTGAGGCTTCGAAATTAAAATCTGATTTTTTAGCCACCATGAGCCACGAAATCCGTACGCCTATGAATGGTGTTATTGGCATGTCGACGCTACTGCTTGAAACACCCCTCTCTCATGAACAAAATTCTTTTGTAAAAACCATTAAAAGTTCAGCCGATGCTTTATTGACACTGATCAATGATATTTTAGATCATTCAAAAATTGAAGCTGGAAAACTGACTTTAGAAAATTCGGATTTTAATCTTCAAAACTTAGTCGAAAATGTCATGGATGTTTTTCACTACCAAGCGACGTCTAAAAAAATCGAATTAACCGCAGAAATATTGCATGAGGGACCTCTGAATTTACGAGGCGATGCCGCCCGATTTCGGCAGATCTTAATTAACTTAATTGGTAATGCGATTAAATTCACCAGCAAAGGGTATGTGCAATTAAAAATTTCAATTCCTGATCCTATGGCTCACCCGCATGCACTTCTTTGTGAAGTCCGCGATACGGGGGCGGGAATTCCTGCTGAATACCAGCCCCGATTGTTCGAGCGTTTTTCGCAAGCCCACCATGGCCATTTTAAAAAATTCGGGGGAACGGGTTTAGGTCTTCTTATTTCTAAAGAGTTTGTGCATTTAATGAAGGGTCAAATTGGTGCAGAAAGTGTTGAAGGCTTTGGCTCTCGATTTTGGTTCACCTGTGTCTTTGATCAAGTCCAAGGAGCAGTTTCGATTCAAAGTAATGGTCGAAAAGAATTTCGAAAAATGGATCTTCAGGTTTTGGTCGCAGAAGATCAGCCCGTAAACCAAGTCGTGATCCGAAAATTTTTAGAGCTTTTTGGAGTCACTTATCAAATAGTGGAAGACGGCACGGCGGCTGTCGAGGCCTTTACTAAAAATACTTTTGATTTAATTATTATGGACTGTCAAATGCAGCCTATGGATGGCTACGAAGCCACGCGGCGAATTCGAGAGCTTGAAAAGTCGACCCATGAGCATATTCCTATCTTAGCCTTAACTGCCGAAGGTATGACGGGCGATCGTGACCGCTGCTTTTTAGCTGGGATGGATGAATTTTTAACAAAACCGATTGATATCGATATTCTTTATCAAGCTCTTCAGCAAAAGCAAAAAAGAGGCACCTATCCAACACTGATTGTTTCGCAAAATAGGCCGATTGAAGTGCCATCTGCCTCCCCCATAAAAACCAGTGGGTCTGCAACTTATCAAACGTTTAACCCTGAAGCTTTGAAAAAAATGGAACCGTATATTTCAGAGGGTCAGCCTTTATCTGTGATGTTAGTCGACGAATATTTGAAGACAACGGCAGATCATTTAAAAAAATTATTGGAAGCCATTAAAGCCCATGACACCAAAAGCGTGAAATCTTTATCTCATTCTATGAAGTCAACAAGTCGGGCCGTTGGTTTGGATCAATTGGGGCACCTGTTTGAACTCTTGGAAGATGGATGTCTTGTGCCCGTGGCGCCTGAAGATCTTGAAACCGGTTACTTTCAAGGCGTGATTCACCTGCAAGAATATTTAAAAAAGTTTTCAAGCTCGGCGGCGTGATTTAATTTTTCTCAAATATATTTTGAAACATAGAAGGTTGTAAATGGGTTCCCTTAGGGGGAATCGTTTCAACCAGTGAAAGGCCAAACGGCGTTTCGCCAGAATCCCTCAGCAGAGGTGGCGTGTCCGCATCAAGGAAGTCAGCGTTCTGAACTTTTCCAATGAGGTCTTTTTCTGTTCTTGCCCCCGCTTTCAAATAACGAATCAATTCAAAAGGACGAAATTTGTATTCAGGTCTTTGAATTAAGAAGAAAGCGGCGGCCCCTGTGGCAAGGGCCGTCGCTTGAGAGGTGCCCGTCATAGGGCCGAGGTGGGATCCGGGAAGCCACGAGATTTGATTTTTTCCGGGAGCTGCTAAGGCAACAAATTGAGAACTAAAATTGCTTGTCAAAAGGAGTTGGTGGTTGGAGTCCACCGCTGTGACAGATAAAATATTCGGTAAAGGATAATTGGCTGGAAAGAATTTTCCTTGGCTTAAATCTCGACCGTCATTTCCGGCGGCGGCTGCGACCAGCAAACCTTTTTCATGGGCTTCTTGCAGGGCCTGGTACTCGGCACGGCTGGCTTGAGATCCTCCCCCTGAATAATTGATAATGTGGGCGCCCATTCGCGTCGCATATTTAAAAGCTTTGATCGTATGACCTAAGGTGTCCGTCGAAAGAAAAGTTTGATCATAGTATTTCAAAATCATCAATTTCACGGCGGGTCCTTGGGGAACTTTCTTCACTTGCGAGAGCACTAATCCAGCGATGTGGCTTCCGTGTCCGTGATGATCTTGGGCTTGGGGTCGGTGATTGACGAAATCCCATCCATGGACGTCATCGATAAAGCCATTGCCATCATCGTCAATGCCATTTTTTGCTTTATCGTTGCCTTGTGAATCCAGACCACTTTCGCCCGGATTAGTCCAAAGATATTGGGAAAGTTCAGGGTTATTAAAATCAAGTCCCGTATCGATGATCGCGACAATGACATCATCAGAGTCTGCACCAAAAGCTATTTTGCAAACCAAAATAAAGGCTAATAACACGAAAGACTTATTTTTTTTACTCATCAGCAGCTCCGTTTTTAAGGGCCAGGCGGGGATTTAAATTTTGTTTCCGAGAAAACGTTCTTGAAATGCGGTAAGCGGATCCTTGCGTTTCCTGCAATTCATAGGTCCACTGAGTTTCTGATTGCAGTTCACTATCACAAAATTTTTGGACGATGGTTTTAAAGAGCATTGGTTTTTTTGCGTCCGACTGATAGCTGTAGGTTTCTTTGCAAACAGAATCGGTCGAGGTCTCGATCAGCCAATCCTTGCTGTTTTCATAAGACATGCGTTCGATGGTCTTAGAACCCTGACTGATACGGATTAAATTATGAAATGAGTTATAATCAAAGACTGTTTTTAGTCCACCGGTCACAGAAACAGAAATCAAATTTTTATCTTTAAGGTGGTAAACAAAGGCGGCCTTCCCTGGCGCCATCACTGTGAGCGAATCTCCATCCTTTGGAGTGAACTTCAGGTCAATAATTTTATCTTGATTGATTTTAATTCGACTTATCTTCTGGTCCGGCCCGTAGAATATTTCAAGGGGCCATTTTAAGTATCGCAGTTCGATCAATCGGCCTTCTGAATCAAAGATTTGCTTGATCAATCCTTTTTGCCGTTGAAAATGGCCATTCTGAACGATCACTTTATCTTTTGAATTTAAGACTGAAACATAATCATTGCCATGTTTTCTAAAAATTAAACTTCGATCTTCCTGGCAATCTGTCAATGTGATTTGGGAATTTTTTCGAAGGTCCAAGCTTTTTTCAAAATCAGTGCACCAGCCAAAACCCAGAAGGCCTTGGTGGATGGATCGACTTCGATAAGTTCTTTGAAATGAGTATCTTATGTTTTTACTTTCAACTGTAAAGTCAGTCCAAGTCTTAAAGTAAGAGGCTTGTTGAAGATTCACATCGGCAAGGGCCGTTGATGTTAAGCCTAAGAAAATCAGTTTGAAGAGCAGGGGATTTGTCGTCATGAACTTCTAAGAAAGCAAAGTCGGGACCAAGCTGCTTGTCTCTTAGAATCGTTTTAGGGTGTTACTTTTCGGGTGCTGTCTAAGGATTAGTGGTCAGTAGTAATGTTTAGACAGGTGTCTAGGCTTTTGTGACAGTGATACTTGTGTGACACTTTTTTAGCTCAGGCTACGCTTTGAATCTTTCCGGGATCGGCGGCAACGGTGAATTTGTTACGACCCGTGTTCTTAGAATGATACAATGCTTGGTCAGCTCGCTTTAACCATTGTTCAACTGTTTCACTGTTAAAAAGTTGTGCAATGCCCATAGAGACCGTGAATTTGATCTCAAGCTCGCCTTGAATAAACACCTCACGTCGAATCTTAGCCATCGCTTCTTCGGCCATTCTGACAGCATCATCGATGCGATACTCTGGTAATAAAATGGTAAACTCTTCGCCACCGACCCGGGCTACGAAATCTTCCTTGCGATGAAAGACTTCTTGTAAAAGCACGACACACTCTTTTAATACGAAGTCGCCAATATCATGGCCATAGGCATCGTTTATTTTCTTAAAAAAATCAATATCCAGTGAAATTAAGCAAACTGGATTTTTTGAGATCGCATGCAATCGATGATGATTTTTTAATTGTTCATCAAAGCTTTGTCGGTTGTAGGCTTTTGTTAAATGATCAACACGCATGTTGTGGTGAGCCTCGACCAGTTTCTTTTTTACGACCTGGAGGTTTTTTTTGGCTCTGATCAAGCGTTTACTGCGCCGGTCATCCCGTTGGTTTTGCACTTCGACGTAGTAATCGATAAATTCACGCGCTTTTGATTTAAGGATATGAATCGAGTTGGATTCAACAGCCTCCCTTAATTGATCTAAATTTTGGGAAACTTCGCGATCTTTGACTTTATCAATCACAAGGTCTTCGCCCAGCTGGTCGGCAAAATCCCAAATGATCGATTTAAAATCATCAAAAGTTTTTTGAATGAAACTGTATTCATCGATGCGATAGCTAGAAAGAAACTGACGCAATTTGAAAAGGACATCGCCCATATCAGCTTCTGAAGTTTTTAAAAGTAATTTGGAAAAATCATCCAGAGTCTCGCGAACTTTACGAATCGGGTGACCATCGATATCTAGCAAGTATTTACTGTAATTATCTAAAATAAATAGCAGCGTCGCCCGGTCGTCAGGGACATGGGGACCTTGATCTTCAGTATGTCCTGAAGATTTCCAATCTACCTCTAATTGTTCAACCAGCTTTTTAAGCCAAGTATTCAACGGGCCTCCACAGCTTGAACCTGTTTTATCGGCGTCAAAGAGGCAGTTCTGAAGTCATGAAATGGTCCAAGGCCAAAGTCTGGTCAGTGGCTAGCAGCTAAGAAAGCTAGCTTCCGGAAAGCATGGTCGAGCGTTTTTTTTCTAGATAATAATCCCAGGTTCCTTCGGTGACTAAAAGCTGATGTCGATCCAATTCAAAAACTTTTGTCGTGATGGCTCGCAAAAAATGCCGGTCATGGCTGACAATCATGACAGTTCCAGGAAAGCCTTTGATGGCTTCCAGTAAAACTTCGCGGGATGTGATATCAAGGTGATTGGTCGGTTCATCCAGCACTAAAAAATTCACAGGTCGTGCTAAGATGGTGGCCAAGACCACGCGACTTTTCTCGCCGCCTGATAGAATAGATATTTTTTTATCAACATCGTCACCAGAAAACTTCATGGCTCCCAAAAGACTTCGAACAGAGCCGACGGTTGAATTAGGAATACGACTGTGGACCTCTTCCATAATAGTCATTTTTGGATCTAAAACATCTAAGGAATTTTGACTAAAATAACCAACGTCAATGCTGGCGCCAACATTGAACTTTCCTTCGGTGGCTTGGGCTTGGCCGGTGATGATTTTTAAAAGTGTCGACTTTCCGGCCCCATTCACACCGACGACAGCCACTCGGTCTTGTCTTTTAACTAAGGCATTGGCTTGTTTAAAGACTAATTTTTCACGACCCTCACTTGTTTTCCAAGTTTTACCCAAGTTTTCTATTTTAACGACTTCATCGCCACCGCGCGGAGGAACCGGCCATTCAAATTGAACGGCTTTTTCTTCGATGGGAATTTCAATACGTTCAATTTTTTCTAATTTCTTTACACGAGATTGAACTTGGGCTGCATGGGAAGCACGGGCCGCAAACCGAGCAATAAATTCTTCTTCTTTGGCCAGCATATCATCTTGCCGACGGGCGGCCGCGACCAGCTGCTCTTTTCGAATTTGGCGTTCACGAGCATAGAAATCATAATTTCCAGAATAGACAGTGATTGATTGATGAGCGACTTCAACAATCTTAGTGACAATTCGATTCATAAATTCGCGGTCATGGCTGGTCATTAATAAAGAGCCCTTAAAATCCACCATCCATTGTTCCAGCCAAATAATGGATTCTAAATCCAGATGATTTGTCGGTTCATCCATCAGCAAGACTTGTGGATTCAAAACTAAAATTTTTGCCAGGGCAATTCGCATTTTCCAGCCGCCACTAAAACTTTCTGTAGGGCGATGATAATCTTCAGGGCCAATGCCAAGACCGGTTAGAATTTCGGCCGCACGATTTTCTAAATCATAACCGCCCAAGCTTTCAAACTCAGCTTGCAGTTCTCCGTACTCCTCGAGCACTTTAGCCATGGCATCATCCGACAGGATTTCCGATAATTTTTGTTCAAGATTTTGAAGTCGAATTTGAATTTCCGGCACACGGCCTGCGGCTGATTTGACTTC
Organism: Pseudobdellovibrionaceae bacterium; assembly: GCA_043779185.1. Classification (GTDB taxonomy): domain Bacteria; phylum Bdellovibrionota; class Bdellovibrionia; order Bdellovibrionales; family Bdellovibrionaceae; genus JAYWDA01. The sequence continues at coordinate 8,574 of JAYWEQ010000039.1, read as the reverse complement.
TTCAAGAGCCGTGCGACCGCTCATCTCTTCAATATTTTGTGAAAAATAGCCGATCACGGTGCGCTCGGACTTTGATATCTGACCTTGATCGAAGCCTTCTTCGCCTGTGATGATGCGGAAAATGGTAGTTTTCCCAGCTCCATTCGGACCAACAAGGCCAATTTTTTCTCCTGCATTGATTTGGAAAGATCCATTTCTATAAAGAATTTTACTGCCGTATTGCTTGGAGATATTTGAAAGATGTATCATCACTTTCTTCTAGCTGAGGACGACGTTTTTGTCACAAATCTTTCCCTTGGCACCTGATGAGCAATAATTGAGCATTTTTACCGAACAAAGGTCGCCTTTGACGTATGACTTTATTAGTCATAAGTCTCCATTAGGTTTACAACGCCTTTGGCTCCCTCTATTTTAGATTAGACAGCGAACTAAATTTAACAAGGAGCCTCAATGACGGTTAAAAAACCAGTGGTACCCGGAGAAATTTTGGATTCAAAATTTATCTCGCCTAAGGGTTGGACCCAAAAAGAAGTGGCCGATATGATTGGCTGCGATATTAAGGTTGTTAATCGAATTGTGAATGGTCGCCAAGCAATATCTCCGATCATGGCTATTAAATTGTCCCGGTTAACTAAAACAACACCTGAGTTTTGGCTGAGCGCTCAAAATAAGGTCGATCTTTATGAGGCTGAAAAACGCTTGAAAGCTAAAGCCTGAAGCTCGCGTTAGCCCATATTCTTGTGGACCATCAGTATGAAGCTGAAGATCTGCAGAAAAAACTTAAAGATGGAGTGGCCTTTGAAACTTTAGCCGTCAAGTTTTCGAAATGCCCCTCATCGAAGCAAGAAGGAAATCTTGGGCTGATTGACCTTCGTCGCCTGGACCCGACCTTTGCTGCAGCCGCCCAACTGTTAAAGCTCCAAGAGATATCTCTCGTGGTCAGGACTCCTTTTGGCTATCACTTGATCAAAAGATTAAGCTAACCTTACAACTGATTTCTAAACTTTATTTAGGGGAACCTATGTTACAAAAGTTGATTTTTGCATTTTCTTGTTTGTTCTATGTTGGTGCTTATGCAGGCACCAGTTTTAGCGCCGTTTCGCAAAGTGATTTGGAAACGATGAGCAAAGAGTTCTCATCCAACTCGGCCCACACATCAGTGATGGGGGCGGCCACATTAGGAAAAATTTTCGGTCTTGAGATGGCGCTCGTTGCCGGGCAAAATCCAAGTCCTAACACTGATAAAATAGTCAAAGCTTCTTCCTCTTCGGACTCATTGCCAAATCTTTATCATGGTGGAATTTTATTGGCGGTCAGCGTTCCTTTAGGTTTTACCGGAGAACTTATTTACACTCCTAAAGTGGGATCAAATGGTGTTGATTTTCAAGGCTCTTCGGCAGCATTGAAATATACGCTCAGTGAGTCGTTAATTGTAATTCCATTTAACTTGGCATTTCGTGCCTTTGCGTCTTCTTCAAAAATAAATTTTACAGAAACCACTCCTACAATCACTGGAAATGTCGAAAATAAAAATACGATCACTGGCCTTCAGCTTCTGGTCAGTCCCAGCCTTCCCATCGTTGAGCCTTATTTGGGTGTAGGTTATCTACAAGCCAAAGATAATCTTAATTTTTCTGGAACAGGTAATTTTTTCGGATCTTCATTTCCTTTGGGAACAACGTCTTTAGATGCCAGCCTCAGCACGACGCAGATTTTTGCCGGCGTGAATGTTCACCTATTGCTCTTTTCATTAGGACTTGAGTATTCGAAAGCCTTCGAGGCTGACAGGTACACTGCAAAATTAGGACTCGTCTTTTAAGTCAATGACGCTGACGCAATTGCAATATATTTTGGCCGTTGAAAGTCACGGTTCATTCGTGAAAGCAGCGGCAGTTTGCAATGTGGCGCAGCCTTCTTTAAGTGCTCAAATCATTAAGTTGGAAAAAGAATTGGGTGTTCAAATTTTTGAAAGATCCAATGTGGTTTTTAAGGTGACCGATGTCGGGCAGGAAATCCTGAAACAGGCGCGGATCATTCTTAGTGAGGCCGACCGGATTGAGGATCTTTGCCAAGTTTATAAAAAAGAAGTTCGTGGCACTTTAAGATTAGGAATAATTCCAACCATCAGCCCGTATTTGATTCCTCACTTTATGAATCAAATCACGGACAGCTTCCCGCATTTAAAGTTAGAAATTCATGAAAATAAAACTGAAAACCTTATCATCGATCTGGTAAAGGGTTTGCTGGATGTGGCCATCTTATCAACTCCCAAGGTTGCACCGCCGCAGTTGATGGAAAAGGTTTTATATTATGAACCTTTTGTTTTTTTTGCAGGATCCCAGCATGCGCTGTTGAAAAAGAAAAAAATTTCCATCGCAGATCTGAAAGAATACGAGCCGACATTACTAGACGATACCCATTGCATGCGCGACCAGGTTGAACAAGTTTGTCAGAATAAAACTTCCACTGAAAATTTTATTCTAAAAAGTGCGACCTTGGGCACCCTGATCCAAGTGGTCAGTCATCAACAAGGTTATACTTTATTGCCCATGATGGCTCTTGACGGTCTATCCGAGAGTTTAAAGAAGAATCAAGTTGTGCCCTTCAATGAGCCCATTCCAACTCGCAAAATCAGCCTTGTTTACCTAAAATCAATGACCAAGAGATCGCTGATCGATGCCGTGCAGTCGGTGATTGTCCATTCCCTTCCTAGTGGCGTGCTTCCTCGAGCGGAATCAAAGATGAAAGTCCTATACCCCTCTATGAGCCACTTCCCAGTAAAATAAAGCCATAGTTTAAAACTATATACATATAGGTTTTTAATATTATTAAAATATACGAAACCAGCCGATCATCAATGCCTATGGGGCAATATGAAGATTACCAACAGACTATGAGCACAAAGCCCACGATGTGGCGTGCCGCAAAGGCTGGAGATGTTAAAACTTTGACGTCCCTTGCTGGTGATTTGTCTGAGATCAACAAAAAAGATGAAAAGGGCTATTCGCCTTTAATGTACGCCGCCTATTATGGACATATCAGTGCAGCCCAATACCTGATCGATCAGGGCGCCAGCGTCCATAGTACTGATGCTGGGGGAAATTCAATCCTGATGGGGGCTTGCTTTAAAGGTCACGTGGACGTCGTCGAAATTTTACTGGGTCATGGCGCCGATCGTAATTTTAAAAACCAACAGGGGCTTACGGCCATCGACTTTGCACGAATGTTTGGACGATTTAATTTAGTGCAAAAACTGGAAAGAAAGAAAACGCCCAAAGCAATTCAATTCATAAAATCTTTAAACATCTGGTTGGCCTACCTCTATCAACGAATCACAAAAAGGAGTCTTCAATGAAGAAAACAATTATGACCACGGCTGGTGGACATCCTGTGCCTGAAAATCAGCACTCGATCACGGCGGGCCCGCGCGGACCGGTCCTGATGCAAGATATGCATCTGATCGAAAAGTTAGCGCATTTTAATCGAGAAAGAATTCCCGAGCGTGTTGTGCATGCCAAAGGCTCAGGTGCTTATGGAACTTTTACCGTGACTCAGGACATTTCAAAATACACTCGTGCTAACTTGTTTTCAAAAGTGGGCAAGAAAACTGACACTTTTTTACGGTTTTCAACTGTCGCCGGGGAAAAAGGTTCGGCAGATACAGAGCGGGATCCGCGAGGATTCTCATTAAAATTTTACACGGAAGAGGGAATTTGGGATGTGGTCGGAAATAACACCCCCGTCTTTTTTGAACGGGATCCTTTGAAATTTCCAGATTTTATTCACTCGCAAAAAAGAGATCCACAAACAGGGTATAAGAATGCTTTTCGAATGTGGGATTATTGGGCCAAGTCGCCCGAAGGTCTTCATCAAATGACCATTTTGTTTAGCGATCGTGGGATCCCCGATGGCTATCGTTTTATGCATGGATTTGGAAGTCATACCTTTAGTTTTTGGAATGATCAGGGCGAGCGTTTTTGGATTAAATTGCATTTTAAATCAATGCAAGGAATCAAAAATTTAACTCCGGCGAAAGCGGCCGAGTTAGCAGGAACGGATCCCGATTATGCGGGTCGCGATCTTTTTGAAGCGATTGAGAAAAAAGATTTCCCAAAATGGAAACTGATGGTGCAAGTGATGCCAGAGCTTGAGGCAGATACTTATAGCATAAATCCTTTTGATTTGACCAAAGTCTGGCCTTACAAAGATTACCCGTTGCAAGAAGTCGGTATTTTAGAGTTAAATAAAAATCCGCAAAATTACTTTGCAGAAGTTGAACAAGCGGCTTTTTCCCCAGCTAATTTACCGCCAGGGATTGGGGCTTCACCAGACAAGATGTTGCAAGCCAGGCTGTTTGCATATCCTGATGCGCAAAGGTATCGTTTAGGTGGAAATTACCAAACTTTACCGGTGAATCGCCCACGCAATGAAATGAACAGTTATCAACGGGACGGGGCTATGCGTTTTGATGGAAATTTTGATAGCAAAGATAACTATGAACCCAATGGGTTCAGCGGACCTAGTCAGGATGCCTCCTTTCAAGAGCCACCTTTAAGAATCAGTGGGGCCGCGGCAAGGTATGATGCTCACAAAGGGAATGACGAATTCACGCAAGCCGGAAACTTGTACCGAATTCTATCACCCGAGCAAAGAGACAGCTTAACATCCGTGATTGCGGGAACAATGAAGGGCCTGCCTGAAGCGCTCTTGAAGCCAAACATCGAGCACTTTGTAAGATGTGATCCTGAATACGGGCAAAAGATTGCAAAAAAGGTCGGCATCAAAATATAAGGCGGTCAGAATGAAAAAAATAAGTTTGAAAATTGCGGCAGGAGTTTTTTTCTTTTATTTAGTCAGGGATTTATTTCTGTATGTTTTTTTGCCGATTTTTATTTATAAACAAAGTGGCTTATAAGCTTTTGAACGACAACTGAATTTATAACAACAGAGGAGTTTAAGATGAAGATTGAAAAAGTGATTTACCGAGCCAAAGCGACAGCCACAGGTGGACGGGAAGGTCGCGCCACGTCGGATGATAAAATTTTAGACGTGAAGCTAACGACACCAAAAGTTATGGGTGGCAGTGGAGATGTCGGAACAAATCCTGAGCAACTTTTTGCAGCTGGATATTCAGGTTGTTTTTTGGGCGCGATGAAAGCCGTTGGAGCCAGAGATAAAGTGAAAGTTCCCGACAATGCCAGTGTGACTGGGACCGTTGGTTTTGGGGCTGTTCCTCATGGCTACTTAATTGAAGTTGAGTTGCAAATTACTTTACCAGGTATGGATAAAGCGGCCGCTCAAACCCTGATCGATAACGCTCACAAAGTTTGCCCTTATTCTAATGCCACTCGAGGAAATATTGATGTGACATTGAAGTTAGTTTAAGAATTTAAAAGGCGTGGTCTTAATGACTTAAGACTACGTTTTCAAGAAGGATCAAAATAATTCCAATGATAGAGCCACCTGCGATCACGCCGGCGCACAAAGTTTCTTGATTGTCGACTAAAGCCCGATAACCGACGCTGGCCCTATCTTTAAACTTCGCGCGGCAGGCCCAGAAAAACAAGGCGCCCAAAGCCATCGCTAAAGAATCCGAAAATCTAAGAACAAAAGCCAATCCTAATCCGACTCCAGAAATCGGAAAACGTCCGCGAGACCGTTTGCCCAAATACTCACAGAGGATTCCCACGATCGCGCCGACAAGAACAGCAATTTGCGCCGTTGGGTGCAAGGTGCTCAGGCCTTTGGTTAAAACTTCAGCCACACCTTTCCAAATAGCAGCCCCTGGAAGGGGTAACTTATCAGTCGTAAATAATGAAATATCATTATGAAAGATGGCATAAAAAACGGGGACAGCGACAAGGGACCCAGCAAAAACACCAAGAATATGACCCAGGGCTTGATGCCGGGGTTTTCCACCCAGCATGTAAGCAGGCTTTATATCCATTAATAAATTACTGGCGTTCAAGGACACTTCAGAAGTGATTCCTGCCGTCATTAAATTGGTAGAAATATTTCCCGGCGCTACAACAGAAAAAGTGATTTGTGTTAACTTTCCTAAAGCGCCGCCAGGTGTGATGGCAGTCAACCCGGTTGAAGTGACAGCAATCAATGTAAAGACAAAAACTAAAGGCACGGCCAAAATACCCAGCCAGTAATGAACTCCGAACCAAACGTGACCTAAATAAACTGTGATCGCGCCCATAATAGGAATTCCCACAATAAAAATCCACATGGGCAGTTCAATATCTGCCAAAATATCTTTTTGTTTTTCAGATTTTTTTTGAAAAAGGGTTTTAAAAGATTCGATCAAAATTTTTGGTTTTGAAAAAAATGAATACAACGAAGCGGTCGTCATCATCGAAGCCCCACACCACAAGGACCACATTGTGATATTTTTAAATCCAGGTCCGGCGATGGCTCCCTGCTGTATCATGACGGGCGCAAGCACCCAGTAATTTATAAAAGCGCCCAGCAATAAAGACATGGCCGTTTTCATATTCATTAATCCACCGGTGCCTAACATCACAATCGAGGTGTCCATTTGGATCGTTAAATCTTTCAGCGGCGTATTTAAAATTTTTGGTGTCGCAAACTGATAAATAAAATCATCCCAATAATCAGGAAGTTTTAAAAACTTGAGGCGAGCCGCCGTCATGACGGCCTCACTCCGCAAGGTTTCAATCAAGGCAGAAAGGCCCGCGCCCCACATCAGAATTTTTGCTTTAAAAAAGCCATCACCGGTATCGCTGTGCAAATTATCTAAGACAATCCCTGCCGCGCGACCTTCAGGGAAAGGCATTTGCTCATCGTTGATAAATCTTTTTTTTAAGGGGAAGGCAAATAAAACACCCAGCAATGAAAGCGCAATGATCCACCAAAAAGTTTGCCACATCGGAACAACATGCCCCGTGACCATCATATAAGCTGGCATTGAAGCCATTAAGGGGGCTGTCATATAGCCAGCGCTGGTCGCAATGGATTGCATGGCGTTGTTTTCTAAAATAGTCATTTCGCGACCGATTTTAAGTTTTGCCAAAAGTTTAAAAAAGGCAAAGGACAAAATAACCGAGGAAATTCCAACCCCCAGGGTCCACCCTGTTTTAATTCCAATATACAAATTAGTCAGGCTTAAAACACCGCCCAAAATCATACCGGTTAAAGCCGACCTCAGATTCAGTTGGGGCATGTGGCCTTTATAGACATTCTTAAGCCACCACTCGTCCTTTTCGGCCAAAGTCATGGTACGGATTTGCTCGTCGGAAAGTTCATGTATTGCCATGATGTTTTCATGCCACCGGCCCATGAACTTGTCACGCCAGATTTTTGATCTCTAGCACATTTAATCGATCCGAGGTTTTTTTTGAACCTTGGGAAACTTCATTTGAAGCGATTCAAGATGCTCAATCATGATTTTAGCAATGACAAGATCTCGGGACCATTTTTTATTGGCCGGGATCACATTCCATGGCGCTTCTTTGGTGTCCGTCGCGGCCATCATCTGTTCGAAAGCTTTCATATATTGGTTCCAATATTTTCTTTCCTTAAGATCTGCATTTGAAAATTTCCAATTTTTTGTTTTGTCATCCAGCCGTTCTTTCAACCGTTGTTTTTGTTCGGCCTTGGTGATGTGCAGAAAAAACTTAAGGACGCTGGTCCCATTTTTTACCAGCAGGCTTTCAAAATTATTAATCTGTTCATAACGCTTTTTGAAAAGGCTTTTGTCCTTCATAATTTCGGGCGTTAAGTGCTGAAATTTTAAAATTTCAGGATGGACGCGGGCCACGGTCACCTCTTCATAATAAGATCGATTAAAAATGGTTGTGCCGCCGCTGGCCGGGGTGACTTTGTGACAGCGCCAAAGAAAATCATGTTTTAATTCTTCTTCCGAGGGCTTTTTAAAAGAGTGGACCTGGATGCCCTGCGGATTGGCCGAGTCAAAAATAAACTTAACAACGCCATCTTTTCCGCTGGTATCAATACCTTGCAAAATAATTAAGAGCGATCTTCGATTTTCGGCAAACATTAAATAGAATAATTCATAGATTCTTTTCTGATATTTTTCCAGTTGCTTGAGGCCAGCCTCTTTTTCCGGAAAAAAAAGAGTCGCATCGGGATTAATCTGATCTAAACTGAATTTTGACATGATAGGGACCTCATCAATAGAGCACCATAGCAACTCTAAATGAGGCAAATGACCACTGATAAAATAAATTTAGCGACCTGTGACAGCCTTAAATTGAACTGAGACTTGGCCAGGAAATTGCTTCATCAGAAATTAACTAACGTAAAGAGTTCAATTTAAATCAACCGAACTCAGAAGGAATTTTTATGAAAAATAAAAAGTATTCGCCAGCGACCAACAAGGCACAAGACAGCAAAAACGCTGTCCATAATACTTCAGGAGCTGTGATGCCAGATGCTCAGCGGCGACCTGGACAAAGTGAAAAGGAAGTTCAAGCGGCTTTTGGTTCGGATGCAAAAAGCAACAAACGAAATCGCTAACCTAAAAAATAATTTTTATAAAGGCTGGATCCAACCGTAGGGGTCCGGCTTTATTCCATATTGGATAGC